>NZ_CP065915.1:3332500-3592500 GCF_016134045.1 Pelagovum pacificum
GGCGCGCACGGACCCCGAGCCCCTGCCCGAGACGCTCGACGGGCTGAAGGATCGCGCCGAAGCGAGGAACCTCGTCGACATCTACGCATCGCTGTCGAACCAGAGCTCCGAGGCGGTCATCGCCGAATATGCCGGTGCGGGTTGGGGCAAGTTCAAGCCCGCGCTCGCCGACCTTGCGGTCGAGAAGCTGTCGCCGATCGCCACCGACATGAAACGCCTGATGGACGACCCGGCCGAGATCGACCGGCTGCTCGGGCGCGGTGCGGAACGCGCGCGGGAAATCGCGAGCCCGATCCTCGACCGGACACACGAGATCGTCGGCCTTATCCGTAGCTGACTTCGCTTTTCCGCACAGGATCTGCGATTTTTGGAGCCTTCTGCGCGGCTTTCCACGCGACTATCTAAAGTTGCGAAAAGGAGAGCCGCGCCATGACATACGTCGCACCAGCTGCCACCAAGGTGGGCCACATCCACCTCAAGGTCTCCGACCTGGAGAAATCCATCGCCTTCTACTCCGGCGTCCTCGGCTTCGAGGTCATGCAGTACTATGGCAAGCAGGCCGCGTTCCTGTCGGCGGGCGGCTATCACCACCACATCGGTCTGAATACCTGGGAGAGCCTCGGCGCCACGCCACCTCCTGCCGGACACACCGGACTTTATCACACCGCGTTTCTCTACCCGGACCGCGCGTCGCTGGCCCGCGTGCTGAAGCAGGTTGTCGATGCCGGTATCCCGTTGGACGGCGCGGCGGACCACGGAGTGAGCGAAGCGCTCTACTTGCGCGATCCGGACCAGAACGGGGTCGAGCTGTATCGCGACCGTGCAGAGTCAGAGTGGCCGCGCGATGCGGACGGCAAGCTGAAGATGGTCAATGCGCCGATCGACTTGCGAGAACTGCTGACGCACGCCTGACCGTCACAAATCGGAATCCGAATCCCGTCACGCTGATCGTGCCGGGGCAGGATTGTCCGTCCTCCACTCCGGTCACCCGGCCATAGCCGGGCCATCGGCCCGTCCCTGCCGATGCTCCCCTGGCGCCCGGGCCGCCCCGCCCGGGCGCCATTTTGTTCGGGCGTTCCCATGTATGCGGCCACCGCCCCGCGATCGGGCAACTAATTGACAGCACTCGACAAAAGAAAACCCCCGGAGAAACTCCGGGGGCTGTCCGACCTTGTGGGTCGTGCGGAGGGCAGATGCCCTCCGCTGTTCCGGTTGGAACGGCTGATTACATCATGCCGCCCATGCCGCCCATGCCGCCCATGTCGGGGGCGCCACCGGCACCCTCTTTCTGCGGCTTGTCGGCGATCATCGCTTCGGTGGTGACCAGCAGGCCGGCAACCGAGGCAGCGTCCTCGAGAGCGGTGCGGACCACCTTGGCGGGGTCGATGACACCGAACTTGAACATGTCGCCATATTCTTCGGTCTGGGCGTTGAAGCCGAACTTCAGGTCGTCGCTTTCGCGGATCTTGCCCGCAACGACGGAACCGTCGACACCGGCGTTCTCGGCGATCTGGCGCAGCGGAGCTTCCAGCGCGCGGCGGACGATGGCGATGCCGGCGTCCTGATCGCTGTTGGCACCGGTCAGGCCGTCGAGAGCCTTCGCACCCTGGACGAGCGCGACGCCGCCGCCGACCACGATGCCTTCCTGAACGGCAGCACGGGTGGCGTTCAGCGCGTCATCGACGCGGTCCTTGCGCTCTTTCACTTCGACTTCGGTCATGCCGCCGACGCGGATGACGGCAACACCGCCGGCCAGCTTGGCGACGCGCTCCTGCAGCTTCTCCTTGTCGTAGTCCGAGGTGGTTTCCTCGATCTGCGTGCGGATCTGGCTGACGCGGGCTTCGATCTCGGCCTTCTCGCCGTGACCGTCGACGATCGTGGTCTCGTCCTTGGTGATGTTGACCGTCTTGGCGGTGCCGAGCATGTCCATCGTGACATTCTCGAGCTTCATGCCGAGGTCTTCCGAGATCACCTGGCCGCCGGTCAGGATCGCGATGTCCTGCAGCATGGCCTTGCGGCGGTCACCGAAGCCCGGAGCCTTGACGGCAGCGATCTTGAGGCCACCACGCAGCTTGTTGACGACGAGCGTGGCGAGAGCTTCGCCTTCGACGTCTTCCGCGATGATCAGAAGCGGCTTCTGGGACTGGATGACCTGCTCGAGCAGCGGAACGAGCGGCTGCAGCGAGGAGAGTTTCTTCTCGTGCAGGAGGATCATGCAGTCATCGAGCTCGGCGATCATCTTGTCCGAGTTCGTGACGAAGTAGGGGGACAGGTAGCCGCGGTCGAACTGCATGCCTTCGACGACATCGGTCTCGGTCTCGAGACCTTTGTTCTCTTCGACGGTGATGACACCTTCGTTGCCGACTTTCTGCATCGCGTCGGCGATCTGACGGCCGATTTCGGCTTCGCCGTTGGCGGAGATGGTGCCGACCTGCGCGACTTCGTCGGAGTTCTCGACGGTGCGGGCAGCGTCCTTGATGGCCTGAACGACCTTGGAGGTCGCCATGTCGATGCCGCGCTTGAGGTCCATCGGGTTCATGCCGGCGGCAACGGCTTTCAGGCCGTCCTTGACGATCGCCTGGGCGAGAACCGTGGCGGTCGTGGTGCCGTCACCGGCTTCGTCGTTGGTGCGGGAAGCGACTTCCTTCACCATCTGGGCGCCCATGTTCTCGAACTTGTCTTCCAGTTCGATTTCCTTGGCGACCGAAACACCGTCCTTCGTGATGCGCGGGGCACCGAAGGATTTCTCGATGACCACGTTGCGGCCTTTCGGGCCGAGGGTCACTTTCACCGCGTCGGCAAGGATGTTGACACCCTTGAGCATACGGTTGCGGGCGTCGGTTTCGAAACGTACGTCCTTAGCAGCCATGTTGGGCTTCTCCTGGATCTGTCGTTAATGTTGTCAGGCGTAGGATGGGTCACCGGGACCCATCGCGGGCTCAGGCAGCCTTGGCAGTGGCGGAATCCCCTATGATGCCGAGGATGTCGCTCTCTTTCATGATCAGCAGCTCTTCGCCGTCGACCGAGATCTCGGTGCCGGACCACTTGCCGAAGAGGATGCGGTCGCCTTCCTTGACGTCCATGGCGATACGTTCGCCGTCCTCGTCACGCGCACCGGCGCCGACGGCGACGATCATGCCCTCTGCGGGCTTTTCCTTGGCGCTGTCGGGGATGATCAGGCCACCTTTGGTCTTCTCGTCAGATTCGACGCGGCGGACCAGGACACGGTCGTGAAGCGGTGTGAAAGCCATCTGTCGTAGCTCCTCAGTTGAACAGGTTTAGCACTCACCCCTCGTGAGTGCTAATGACGCCGAACTAGGTACAGAAAGAAGGCCTGTCAACACGAGCCGGTGGAGATTTTTGCGGTCGCGCCCAACGCCAGAGTGCAAATGGGCAACAAGCCGCACAGGCCGGCAGGAAAGCCTTGCCAGACTCGGTCCGCCCGTCTATCCGGTCGGCACCTGTTCTTCAAGCGGGGAGGTTTACACATGCTTCGGATCAGTCGTTTTAAGGCCTGAGAGGCCCTTCCGAACCGCCCGGCGGACCACGTCTGCGGGCAACTCCTCCTACATCGCCGATTTTCCTGAACAGGTGCCCCATGCATATTCTGTTGACCCCGGTCCCTGAGCGGACCGTGCCGCACGATCCCCGTCCCATGCCCGCCCGTTCGGCCATGGTCCGATCCCATCCGACCCGGCTGTCTTTCGACCGCCGCGCCATCGGACAGACACCTGTCCGACTGGCGGCCACCGACGACACCCGTCGCATCCACGCTGTCCTGGCCGGCCTTGCCGGCTTCGCAGCGCGATGTGGCGCACATGCGTTCGGCAACGGCGGTTGGCGAGGCCTGCGCCTCATCGGGGCGCGGACGGCCTGACGGGCCCACGCGACCCAGCAAGACCGGTCTCTTTGCGGCGACCAAATCCATTTCAATCAAGCAAAACAGGTGCCCGAAATGCATCCTCCATTCCATGTGCCGCCATCGCGGCCTTCACCATACGACCACAGACCCAAACCCGCCCGGCAGGTCCGGCAGCGCAATGCGCCGGAGCGTCTGGACTTCGTTCTTGCCCCCATGCCGGTGCCTTTGTTGCCGGAGCCCCCGGCATGGCCGCTCGAACCCAAGGTGACACCACGCCGGTACTCCGTCCGTTCGCGTGTCGGCCACTTCCTGATCCGGATCGGCGAAATGCTCGTCGATCCGCCCCGTCCGGCCTGATGGCCGGGCGGTTCACGGCTTTGCTTGTTGAGCGCGGCGGCTGCCGGGGCTAGGTTCCGGCAGCCTGACCGAACGCGCGGAGCCCCCATGCGCCAGACATTCGCCGCCCTCGCACTCGCCGGTCTCACAGCCGGCGCAGCCGATGCGCAATGCGGCGGGACCAGCCTGTTCGACACCCTGACCGCCGAAGAGGCGGCCTACCTCACCGATGCTGCCGCGAAGACGCCGCACGCCAACGGGCTGTACTGGTCCGCGCAGGACGGCGACACCACGGCAATCATCGTTGGCACGATCCATGTCGCCGATCCGCGCCTCGACCCGATGATCGCGGCGATCGGGCCGCTCGTGTCGGAGGTCGATGAACTCTACCTCGAAGCGACGCCGGTCGAAGAAAACGAGATGGAGCAGGCGCTGATCGCCGATCCCGGCCAGTTGCTGATAACCGAGGGCCCCACCCTGCCCGAAATGCTGGACGAGGAGACCTGGCAGACCCTCGCCGCCGCGGCTTCCGCCCGGCAGGTGCCGCCATTCATGGCCTCGCAGATGAAGCCCTGGTACCTGTCGATGGCGCTTGGCACACCGTCCTGCATGATCGAGCTTCTGGCGAGCGGGGAGCGCGGGCTCGACCACATGCTGATGGCCGAAGCCGAGGCTGCCGGCACGCCGATGCGCGCGCTAGAGCCCTGGAACACGCTGATCCGCCTCTTCGACGAGAGCCCGATCGACGTGCAGCTCGATCTGCTGCGCTTCAGCACGGTGCCCGACGACCTCGCCGAGCAATCCATGGTTGCGATGATGGACGGTTACTTCGAGGGCCGGACCGCCGAGATCTGGGAACTGTCGGCCATCGTCTCGAAGCGCCTCAATCAAGGCGACGACGCGGAGGCAAAGGCGATCTTCGATCTCTACGAGACGGAGCTCCTCGAGACGCGCAACCGCAACTGGGTCGACGTCTTGGAAAAGGCCGGTCCCGGCAACATCATGGTCGCCGTGGGCGCTGGACACCTGCCTGGCGACACTGGCCTGCTGCGTTTGCTCGAACAGGCTGGCTGGACCGTGGAGCCTTACGAGGGCTGATCGTCGCCATAGTCGGCGAGGCCGCGCCGCCCCGCTTCCGTCAGGCCGTAGGTGCCGTGCGCGACCCGCTCGAACCAGCCGTAGTGATTGTCCGACATGATGCGCCGCGCGGCCGGAACTTCGGCCCATTCCGCGACGCGCGCGCCGCGCGATGGACCGTGGACCGCAAGGAAGCGCGCGCAGGCAAGCGCATCCTGCCGGTAGCCGGTGACGATGCCGTGCCGCGTCGCACCGCCGGAGTTGGGGTCGCCACGCAGACGCTCGAACGCCCGCAGCAGGCGGTCAGCCTTCTTCGGTGACTTGCGCGGCTGGAACGGTCCGGGGTCGCAGTGCACCTCCACCAGCTCGTCCCGGTCGCGCACCGTGATGACGCCGAGCCCCAACCTCCGGGCTAGCGCGAGGTTGCGCTTCAGCCCGTCGCGCTTGGGTCGGGCGACGGCGATATAGACCTCGTCCGTGATCGCCTGCCGCGCGATCGCCTGATGGAACAGGGCGAGCGAGAAGCCCAGTTTCAACTCGACCACGACCGGCGGCTCGTCGCCGCGACGGGCGACGACATCCGCGGGCCCCACTTCGCCCTTCACCTCGTAGCCCAGCGCTTCGAGGTGGCGTTTGATCGGTGGATAGAGGTCGGCTTCGCGCATGATCGTCCCGGGTGGTGCCCGGCCGGAGTAGGCCCCGGCCGGGCACCCGGTTTCAAGTCACCGCTGGCCGGGCCGGCGCGGGATCTTTCCCGGCTTCATCTGCGCGGTGATGCGGGATGGCCATCCCTGGCCCTTGCGCGGCACCGGCTTCTTATGCGGCGCGACACGCGGTTTCGTCTCTCCAGACAGGGCGGCACGCCCCTCCGGCAGAAAGGGTGGAATGGATTTCTTCGGCATGAGACTGCCTTTCGTCGAGCATGGAGACAGACCGCTCGGGCGGTCGCGATTGCCCGCAGGAAACGGGCGCTCAGACGTGAAGGATCATAGGCAGGGTACTCCCCGGCAGGTGTATCTTTCAGGACGGGCGGTGGCTCAGGCCGTCTGACGGATCATTGCCAAGATACTCCTCTTGTTGCCGACCAGCATATCACCGGGGCTCGAAGCTGTCCAATCCGGTGGCGACAGGCGCGGGTGACAAGGCGGAGCCGCGCCCCTATAACGCCCGCGATTCAAACCCACGTGACACACAGGTTTCCCGACACATGACCACGCTCGTTTTCGGCCACAAGGCACCCGACACCGACTCCACCGGCGCGCCCCTCATCTGGGCCTGGTACCTGACCGAACATCATGGCGAAGCTGCCGAGGCGCGGCTTCTCGGCGAACCGAACACCGAGGCGAAGTTCGTCGCAGACCGCTGGGGCTTCGAGCTGCCGCCGGTTTTGGACGATGTCGAGGACGGCCAGCCGGTCGTGATCGTCGACACCAACAACCCCGCTGAGCTGCCCGCCAATATCAACGGCGCGGACATCAAGGCGATCATCGACCACCACAAGCTGACCGGCGGGATCGAGACGACGAGCCCGATCGACATCACGATCCGCCCGCTCGCCTGCACGGTCACCGTCATGCACCAGATCATGGGCGAGCGCGCCGAGACGATGCCCGACGGGATCAAGGGCCTCATGCTGTCCTGCATCCTGTCCGACACGCTGGAATTCCGCTCCCCCACCACGACCGAGACCGACAAGGCGCTCGCCGTGAAACTCGCCGGTGACCTCGGCGTCTCCATCCCCGAGTTCGCGGCCGAGATGTTCGCCGCGAAGTCCGACGTCTCCGCCTTCTCAGATGCGGAGCTGCTGCGGATGGACTCCAAGGAATATGCCACCGGCGGCACCAAGTTCCGGGTCTCCGTGCTCGAGACGACCGCGCCGCAGATGGTCCTCGACCGGAAGGCATCGCTGATGGAAACCATGTCGACCGTCGCCGCCGAAGACGGTGTCGACCAGGTGCTGCTGTTCGTCGTCGACATCCTGAAGGAAGAGGCCACGCTGCTGGTCCCGAACGACCTGACCAAGACGGTCGCCGAGAAGAGCTTTGGCGCGACAGTCACCGGTGACAGCGTCGTCCTCCCCGGCATCATGAGCCGGAAGAAACAGATCATTCCCGCGCTCGCGGTCTGATCAGGGCTGAAGCACCCGGACTTCGTGCTCGTTGAGGCAGCGTCGCGCGGTATCGCCGTAGCTGCCGACATTGGTGCGGAGTTCGGGAAACAGGCGGAAGAGCTCTTCCCGCGCGGCGGCCTCGATCGAGGTCACGGCGACCTGACCTGGATGAAAGCTCTCCGCCGCCGCGCCCTCGGCGTAGACGATCTCGTGCTCGTCGAACATGATGTGATGGTAGGTCACCTCGGGCCGCGTCTCCTCCAGCACCTGGGTGCCATCGACGAGATGGCGCGCCGTCACCAGCACTTCGCTGTCGCCGTAGAGAAGTTCGGCCCGGTATCCGTGGATCAGCATCCGGTGCTGCGGCGACACCACGATGTCCTCCGACTGTCCGACAAGCGTGCCCGTACGAAACCGGATTGGGGCCAGAGCGCCGATTCCGGGCACTGTGCGCGAGCCGACCCAGCGGATCGGGCGCAAGCCGTGGTCGCTTGTGATGACGAGGTCACCGGGGCAGAGATCTTCGATCGGCCGGGCGCCGCGTGCCGTCGCGATCCTTGTCCCGGCGGCGAAACAGATCACCGACTCGATTTCCGGAAATTCCAGGAGCGTTCCGTCGTCCAGCCGGATCAGGCCGGTCTCGTCCCCCGGATAGGACAGGGAGGAGAGGTCGGCGATGCGGTCCGCCCCGAGGTCCGTCCAGTCCCGAAGGCGGACCGGGGACCGCTCCGGCTCTTGCTGAGGCGCAGCTACGGGCGGACGCGCTTCGTCATCGCACACCCACTCTTCCCCGTCGCCGCCGGTCAGCATGTGAAACTGATCGAAGGACGCGCCGTCGCCAAGGCAGGCATCCTGAAGCGGTCGGGCCGACATGCCGCCAACGTAGAACTTGGAACCGCCGTCGGAGAGGTAGAGGCAGTCCGCCTGGGGATCGAGCGCAACGAAGAACTCCGGTCCGAGCGCCGAGAAATCGAGGACATGGCCGGTCCCGATCGGGCAGACAGTCGACCAGAAGGTCGGGGAGTTCCAGTTCGAGGCGTCGATCCAGTAGGTCGTCATCATCCCTTCCCGGCACCGCCAGTCGGGGCAAGGCGGCACGTCTCATTCTGCTGTCATACACGTGCGGAAGACCCAGAATGGGGTCCCAATAGGGTAAAACAGTGAAATTCCATTAAGTGAACACCGGGAATGTCACGCCGAATGCATTGAATTGTTGGCAAATTTCTCGAAATCTGCTTGTTGAAAAATCAACTCGAGATTTTCCGATCCTAACTCTTTTCAAACTGTTCGCGGCGATTATAGTGCCCGCCATGAAGTCCGAGCGTCATATCCTTCCCGCAGCCATCCTTGGCCTGCCGCGCCTCGGCCTTCGCCTGCTCCTTAGTCGCCTCTGAGCGTGCCCTCATCGGCGCGACCGCTCAGGGGAGGACCAGCGCCGAAGAGACATAGCAGACGAAGGACCAGACATGACCACCGATCCCAACCGAGTATTGATCTTCGACACCACCCTGCGTGACGGAGAGCAGTCCCCCGGCGCCACCATGACCCATGCCGAGAAGCTGGAAATCGCCCAGCTGCTCGACGAGATGGGCGTCGACATCATCGAAGCCGGCTTCCCGATCGCCTCCGAGGGCGACTTCCGCGCGGTGAAGGAGATCTCAGAACGCGCGCAGAATGCGACGATCTGCGGCCTCGCCCGCGCGAACTTCAAGGACATCGACCGGGCGTGGGAGGCCGTGCGCCCCGCCAAGAGCCCGCGCATCCACACCTTCATCGGCACCTCGCCGCTGCACCGGGCCATTCCGAACCTCGACATGGACCAGATGGCGGAGCGGATCCACGATACGGTGACCCATGCCCGCAACCTCTGCGACAACATCCAGTGGTCGCCGATGGACGCGACCCGGACGGAGTGGGATTACCTCTGCCGAGTTATCGAGATCGCCATCAAGGCCGGTGCGACGACGATCAACATCCCCGACACGGTTGGCTATACCGCGCCGGGTGAAAGCGCCGACCTGATCCGCCGCCTGATCGCGACCGTTCCCGGCGCCGACGAGGTGGTGTTCGCGACGCACTGTCACAACGACCTCGGCATGGCGACGGCGAACTCGCTGGCGGCGGTCGAGGGCGGCGCCCGCCAGATCGAATGCACGATCAACGGTCTGGGCGAGCGGGCCGGCAACACGGCGCTGGAAGAAGTCGTGATGGCGCTCAGGGTGCGCAATGACATCATGCCGTACTCGACCAGCATCGACACGACGAAGATCATGAATATCTCTCGCCGCGTCGCGACCGTTTCGGGCTTCGCCGTGCAGTTCAACAAGGCGATCGTCGGCAAGAACGCCTTCGCCCACGAGAGCGGCATTCACCAGGACGGGATGCTCAAGAACGCCGAGACGTTCGAGATCATGCGCCCCGCCGACGTCGGCCTGTCCGAGACCTCGCTGGTCATGGGCAAACACTCTGGCCGGGCCGCGCTGCGGGCGAAGCTGAAGGACCTCGGCTTGGAACTGGCCGACAACCAGCTGAACGACGTGTTCGTCCGGTTCAAGGACCTCGCCGACCGCAAGAAGGAAGTCTACGACGAGGACATCGTCGCGCTGGTTCGCCAGAACGAGGGCGCCGAGGATCACCTGAAGCTCGTCTCACTGCGTGTCGTCTGCGGCACCGCCGGCCCGGCGGAGGCTGAAATGGCGATCAGCGTCGATGGCGCGGAGCAGACGGTCTCCGCGACGGGTGACGGCCCGGTCGATTCCGCCTTCAACGCCGTGAAGTCGGTGTTCCCCCATGGCGCGCGGCTGGCGCTCTACCAGGTGCATGCGGTGACCGAAGGCACGGACGCGCAGGCGACCGTGACCGTCCGGCTCGAGGAAGAGGGGCGCATCGCGACCGGCATGTCGGCGGACACCGACACGGTCGTCGCCTCGACGAAGGCCTACATCAACGCGCTGAACCGGCTGATCGTGCGCCGCCAGAAGACGGCGCCCGGCGTGGACACGAAGGAAGTGTCCTACAAGGACGCTGGCGAGTGATCGACGAGGCGGGCGCGGTGACGACATCGCGCCCGCCCCTGAAGCAGACATCCGACGCGCCCGAAACAAAGGCGATTTGTCACCGCCAACGGTTCTCTGACAGCCTGAACACCGCGCCATGGGGTGCAGGAACGAGGACCGGACGGGCTTGTGGGGTGCGGGCTTACCCACTGCGGCGGAAACGCGCCGGACCCTTCGGAAACTACCCTTTCACCTTAGCCTGCAGGATCCTATAAGCCCGCAGTCTGCCTCCCATTCGGGAGAATCGCGGACATTGGGGCAATGGAGCGGATAACGAATGCTGGGTTACCTGACAGGGCTGTTTTCCTCCGACATGGCGATCGACCTAGGGACCGCGAATACGCTGGTCTACGTGAAGGGGCGCGGCGTGATCCTTTCGGAGCCGTCCGTGGTCGCCTACCACGTGAAGGACGGCGTCAAGAAGGTGCTGGCCGTAGGCGAGGACGCCAAGCTGATGCTTGGACGGACGCCCGGCTCGATCGAAGCGATCCGGCCGATGCGCGAAGGCGTTATCGCCGATTTCGACGTCGCCGAGGAGATGATCAAGCACTTCATCCGCAAGGTTCACAAGCGCTCCACCTTCTCCAAGCCCAAGATCATCGTCTGCGTGCCGCACGGCGCGACGCCGGTCGAGAAGCGCGCGATCCGCACGTCCGTGCTGTCTGCCGGTGCCCGACGCGCCGGTCTGATCGCAGAGCCGATCGCGGCCGCCATCGGGGCCGGGATGCCGATCACCGACCCGACGGGCTCCATGGTCGTCGACATCGGCGGCGGCACGACCGAAGTCGCGGTGCTGTCACTCGGCGACATCGTCTACGCCCGCTCGGTGCGCGTCGGCGGCGATCGCATGGACGAGGCGATCGTCTCCTACCTGCGGCGCCAGCATAACCTGCTGATCGGCGAATCCACGGCGGAGCGGATCAAGACCTCCATCGGCACCGCGCGGATGCCCGACGACGGCCGTGGCCAGTCGATGCACATTCGTGGCCGCGACTTGCTGAACGGTGTCCCGAAGGAGACCGAGATCAGCCAGGCGCAGGTTGCCGAAGCGCTCGCGGAGCCGGTCCAGCAGATCTGCGAGGCGGTGATGACCGCGCTCGAAGCGACTCCGCCGGACCTCGCCGCCGACATCGTCGACCGTGGCGTGATGCTGACGGGTGGCGGGGCGCTGCTCGGCGAACTCGACCTCGCGCTTCGCGAACAGACGGGCCTCGCGATCAGCGTGGCAGACGAGTCACTGAATTGTGTCGCTTTGGGCACGGGCAAGGCGCTAGAATACGAGCGCCAGCTTCGGCACGTCATAGACTACGACAGCTGACACCGGCCTGGCCGGACCCTGGGACAGAGTTAACTTGGCCAAGGAGAAACAGACCACCGACTTCGTGGGACCGATCCGGCGCTTGCTGATCGGTGTGCTCGTTGTTGTGCTCTTTGGCCTGTTTCTCTTCTGGCGCATCGACTCGCCGCGGGTGGAGCGCTACCGCGCTATGGTCATCGACCGCGTCGTGCCGTCCTTCGACTGGGCGCTGGCGCCTGTGACGGGTGTCATCAACCTCGTCCACGACTTCCAGTCCTACCAGCGGCTCGCCCAGCAGAACACGGAGCTGCGTCGCGAACTCCAGCAGATGAAGGCGTGGCGCGAGGCCGCGCTTCAGCTGGAACAGGAGAACGCGAAGCTGCGCGACCTCAACCAGGTGAACCTCGACCCCGAGCTCACCTGGATCACCGGTGTCGTGCTGGCCGACAGCGGCTCGCCCTTCCGGCAGTCGGTGCTGCTGAACGTCGGAAGCCGCGACGGCATACTCGACGGCTGGCCGGTCATGGACGGCATTGGCCTTGTCGGACGGATCAGCGGCGTCGGGCGCGACACGTCGCGCGTCATGCTGCTGACCGACACCTCGAGCCGCATCCCGATCACCATTCAGCCCTCCGGGCAGAAGGCGGTTCTGGTGGGCGACAACTCCATGAACCCGCCGATCGAGTTCCTCGAGAACGACGAGGTCGTCCGACCGGGCGACCGCGTGATCTCGTCCGGCGACGGCGGCGTGTTCCCGGCCGACCTGCTGCTCGGCCAAGTCGCGCTCGGCACCGACCGGCGCCTTCGGGTGCGGCTCGCTGCCGACTATGAGCGGCTCGAATTCCTGCGTGTCATGCGCTCCCAGCCGGCAGAGCGGATCACCGAATCCGGCGCGTTGATCGCGCCGGTCGAAGTACCGGATCCCGACGCGATCGAAGAACCGGACCCGCTGGTCGTGCAGGACCCGGAAGAGGAGCTCGCCAGTTCGGAGGGCGCCGATGGCTGAAGCCAACCCTGTTGCCCAGACATGGATCGGCCGTGGCATCTACGTCGCGATCGTCTTGTTCCTGATCTTCGTCCACCTGCTGCCGCTCGACACGATGACCCGTACGTGGGCGCCGCCGGACATGATGCTGGCCGTCACCTTCGCGTGGGCCGCGCGACGGCCGGACTACGTTCCGGCACTGCTGATCGCGTCCGCTTTCGTCCTGACGGACATCCTGTTTCACCGCCCGCCGGGCCTCTGGGCCGGGATCGTGCTGATCGGGTCGGAAGTGCTGCGGCACCGCTCTCCCGACCTGCGCGCCGTCGCGTTCCCGCTGGAATGGCTGACCGTCTCGCTGGTCGTCGTCGGCGCGGTGATGGCGAACCGGCTGGCGCTCGCGCTCGCCATGGCGCCGCAGGCACCGCTGCCGCTGGTCATGTTTCAAATGGTTGCGACCGTGATGGTCTATCCTGTCGTGACCCTGCTCTCCTATTATATCGCTGGCGTCGACCGCCCCGCGCCGGGGGCCGTCGATTCTCTGGGGCACCGCATATGAAGCGTCCGACGAAGGATATTCAGCGCAGCGCGCGCACCGTAACCCGCCGGGGTCTCGTCCTCGGCGCGGCACAGCTCGGCCTGATGAGTGTGCTGGGCTGGCGGATGCATTCGATGCAGGTGGATCAGGCGGACGAATTCCGGCTGCTCGCCGAGGAAAACCGGGTGAACCTGCGCCTCGTTCCGCCGGCCCGCGGCCTGATCTTCGATCGCAACGGTCAGAAGCTGGCAGAGAACGAGCAGAACTATCGCATCGTCATCGTCCGCGAGGATGCCGGCGACGTGGATGAGGCGCTCGCCCGGCTCGCCCGGATCATCCCGCTGGAGCAGGATGCCATCGACCGCGCTAAAGAAGAGATGGCCCGCCGCTCGCCCTTCGTTCCGGTGACCATCATGGAACGCGTTCCGTGGGAAGACGTGGCCCGTGTCACCGTCAACACCCCTGCCCTGCCCGGCATCAGTGCCGAGGTCGGCCTGTCGCGCTTCTACGGGCGCGGCGGCGACATGGCGCATGTGGTGGGCTACGTCGGCCCGGTATCGGACTACGACCTGACGCGCGGCTACCTTGCCGAGGACGAGGATCCGCTGCTCGAGATCCCGCGCTTCCAGGTCGGCAAGACCGGCGTCGAGGCCAGACTCGAGCATACGTTGCGCGGCACCGCCGGCACCAAGCGGATCGAGGTGAACGCCGTCGGCCGCGTGATGCGCGAGCTGGGCCGTCAGGACGGCGACAAGGGCAAGGACATCCAGCTCACCATCGACGCGAACCTGCAGGAATACCTGCACGCGCGGCTCGACGGTGAAAGCGCGAGCGCCGTCGTGCTCGACCTCGAGGACGGCGACATCCGGGCGATCGGCTCGACCCCGTCGTTCGATCCGAACCTGTTCGTGCGCGGCATCTCCGTCGCCGACTGGTCCGCGCTGAACGAGGATACGTACCGCCCTCTCGCCTCCAAGGCGGTGCAGGACGCCTATCCGCCCGGGTCCACCTTCAAGATGGTCACCGCGCTCGCCGCCCTCGAAGCGGGCGAGATCGATACCGAGGAGACGGTCTACTGCCCCGGGCACCTCGACGTCAGCGACGTGCGCTTCCACTGCTGGCGGCGCGGCGGGCACGGCAACATCAACCTCCACGAGAGCCTGAAGCAATCCTGCGACGTCTATTACTACGATGTCGGCCAGCGGGTCGGCATCGACAAGATCGCGGAGATGGCGAAGAAGCTCGGCCTCGGCATGCGCCACGAGATCCCGATGTCCGCCGTGACCGAGGGGATCGCTCCGAACAAGGAATGGAAACGCGGCTTCAACGGTGAGGAATGGCGGATCGGCGACACGGTCAACGCCTCCATCGGGCAGGGCTATGTCCTGACCTCTCCGGTGCAACTCGCCGTCATGGTCGGCCGCATCGCGACGGGCCGCGCACTTACCCCGCGCCTGATCCGCACCATCGACGGCGTGCCGCAACCCTCGGGCGCGGGTGAACCGCTCGGCCTGAACGAGAACAACCTCCGCCGCGTTCGGGAGTCGATGAATGCCGTCGTAAACCACTCGCGCGGGACGGCCTACAGCAGCCGCATCCTCGCCGACGAGTTCCAGATGTCGGGCAAGACCGGCACCAGTCAGGTCCGCCGCATCACGGCCGAAGAACGCGCCGCCGGGGTCACGAGCAACGCCGACCTGCCGTGGGAGCGTCGGGACCACGGGCTGTTCGTCTGCTTCGCCCCGGCCAACAATCCGAAATACGCCGTGGCCGTTGTCGTCGAACACGGCGGCGGTGGTGGCGCGGCCTCGCCGCTCGCGCGGGACATCATGCTTCAGGCGCTCTACAACGGCACGCCGCCGCTGGAGGCCTACCCCTCCGCCGTGCGCGGTCGCATTCATGAGCAGCAGGAGCAGATGGAACAGCGGGCCGCCGCGCGTAACGGCAACGACAGGGCGTAACGCGGGATGAGTTACCTAGAGTATCAGGTCAAATATACGCCCTCCGGCTTCCGGAAGCTGCTGTATCTCAACTGGCCGATCATCTTCCTTCTGACTGCCGTCGCCTGTGCCGGGTTCCTGATGCTCTACTCCGTGGCCGGCGGGAACCTGTCGATCTGGGCGGAGCCGCAGATGAAGCGCTTCGGCGTCGGGCTCGTGCTTATGATCGGCGCGGCCATGATCCCGATCTGGTTCTGGCGCAACGTCGCGGGGGTGGCCTATGCGGGCTCCCTGTTCCTGCTGATCCTCGTCGAGTTCTTCGGGACGGAAGGTAAAGGCGCGGTCCGCTGGATCGACATCGGCTTCATGCAGCTCCAGCCGTCCGAGCTGATGAAGATCGCGCTCGTGATGGCGCTCGCCGCCTATTACGACTGGCTGCCGATGAACCGCACCTCGCGGCCGCTCTGGCTGATCCCGCCGCTGATCCTGATCTTCGTGCCGACCTACCTCGTGCTGCGCCAGCCGGACCTCGGCACGTCGATCCTGCTGGTCGCGGGCGGTGGCACCATGATGTTCCTGGCGGGAGTCCACTGGGCCTATTTCGCGACGATCATCGCGGGCATCGGTGGCGCGGTCTTCGCCGTGTTCGAGAGCCGCGGCACACCGTGGCAGCTGCTCGAAAACTACCAGTACGCGCGGATCGACACATTCCTCGATCCGGCGGCGGACCCGCTCGGCGCAGGCTATCACATCACGCAGGCCAAGATCGCCTTCGGCTCCGGCGGGCTAACGGGCAAGGGGTTCATGCAGGGCACGCAGTCGCGCCTGAACTTCCTGCCAGAGAAGCAAACCGACTTCATCTTCAACACGCTGGCGGAGGAGTTCGGCTTCATGGGGGCGTTCACGCTTCTCGTGCTCTACGGGCTGATCATCTTCTTCTGTGTGGCCTCTGCGATCCAGAACACGAACCGCTTCGCATCGCTGCTCACCTTCGGTGTCGCGATGACGTTCTTCCTGTTCTTCGCGGTGAACATGTCGATGGTTATGGGCCTCGCCCCGGTTGTCGGTGTGCCGCTGCCGCTGGTCAGCTACGGCGGGTCGGCGATGCTCGTGTTGCTGCTGGCCTTCGGCCTTGTACAATCCGCCCACGTCCACCGTCCGCGCTAGGATGGGTTTGAAGGTCCTCTTCTCCGCGCCGCGCAGCCGGTGGGACGAGTGGCGCACGCCGCTGACCGACGCCTTCTCGGCGGAAGGGCTGGAGGTCGATCTTGCCACCGACCACCCGCCTGAGGACGTCGACTATATCGTCTACGCGCCGAACGGCTTCCTATCGGACTTCACGCCATACCAGCGCTGCAGGGCCGTATTCAGCCTATGGGCCGGGGTCGAGGCAATCGTCGGCAATGAGACCCTGACGATGCCGCTGACCCGGATGGTCGATCCGGGACTCGAACGCGGCATGGTCGAGTACGTTGCGGGCCATGTCCTGCGCCACCACCTCGGGATCGACCGGTTTCTCGGCACGCCGCAGGGCGAGTGGGAGCCGGTCGTGCCGCCGCTCGCCTCGGATCGGAAGATCACCGTTCTTGGCCTCGGAGCGCTCGGCGCGGCCTGTGCCACGACGCTGGCCGGCCTCGGCTTTGACGTGACTGGCTGGGCCCGGACGCAGAAGGACCTGCCCGACGTGCGCTGTCTTGGCGGGGCGGAGACGCTGGATCAGGCACTCACTGGGGCGGAAGGCGTGGTGCTGCTGCTGCCACTGACCGCCGAGACGGAGAACCTGCTCGACGCGCGGCGGCTGGCGTTGCTGGCGGACGGGGCCTTCGTCGTGAACCCCGGACGGGGGCCGTTGATCGACGATGACGCGCTGCTGGCGGCACTCGACTCGGGTGTACTCTCGCATGCGACGCTCGACGTGTTCCGTGAAGAACCGCTGCCGAAACCGCACCCCTTCTGGACCAACCCGAAGGTCACCGTGACGCCGCACATCGCGTCGGAGACCCGGCCGTCATCAGCCGCGAAAGTCGTGGCGGAGAATTTGCGCCGCGCCGAGGCGGGGGAGCCGCTGCTCTACCTCGTCGACCGGACGCTCGGCTACTAGCGCAGGCGCGGCGGCGCGTCGGGGTCGCTGCCCGGCGCCTTGCGTTCGGCCGGGCGCGCGCGCTCCGGGAGATCGAACCGCAGGCCCTGCCGCGCGAGTGCCTCGGTCATCGGATGGCCGGAGGCGAAGAAGGCGACGTCGAGCTCCCCCGCTTCGATGCCGGAGAACGACAGCGCCTCTCCGACGGCACCTGCAAGCGCGCCTTCCGCACCGGGGACAGCGTCGACGAAGCCGAGCAGATGGCCCTTGGTCCCACCGTCATACTCGACTGAGACAAGGTAGGCGTAGGGTGCCAGGCCGGTCGCCGTGGCGAGCTTGCGGTCGAGCGCAGGCAGCAGGACTTCCGGCAGCCCCGTCGGTGGAGAGATCGAGCGGATCCGCCCCTCGGCGGCCTCCGGAGCGCGGGCTGTGGTCCCGGCGAGCCAATCGACGGCCTCGGGCGGCAACAGCGAGGCCGCCGGTCCCATGTCGAGGTTGAGGCCGATCCCGATTCCCTGCCCTGCCAGCATCGCGGCAAGCGCCCGCCCGGACAGCGAGACATAGGGCGTCACATCACCGGCGAAGCCGGACAGCCGTTCGATCCTGTCGAAGACCAGGACGAAACCCTGCTCCTCGACCTCGAAGATGCGTGGCTCCACGTTGTCGCCGTCGGCTTCCTTCTCCAGCAGCATGAAGAGTTCGCCGTCGGCGAGCCGTTCGAAGAAGGCGAGGCGCAGGACATCGTCGTCCGGCGCGGCTTCCATCGCGGCATGGGCGCGGTCGAGATCGGTTTCGGTCACGTCATCACCTCTCGGACCCGCCGCTTCAGGACGGGCAACAGTTCCTCGGCGAACCATGGGTTCTTCTTCAGCCAGCCGGTATTGCGCCACGACGGGTGAGGCAAGGGGAACAGGCCGGGCGCGTGATCGCGCCAGTTCGCGACGGTCTCCGTCACCGAGCCACGCGCGCCGAGGTGCCACCGATGCGCATGAGCGCCGATGAGCAACCGCAGCCGGACCGCGCCGAGATCCTGCATCACCGCGTCATGCCAGGTTTCGGAGCAGACTTTCGGCGGCGGCAGGTCGCTGCCCCGCGCATCGTAGCCGGGAAAGCAGAAGGCCATCGGCACGATGGCCACCCGGTCCATGTCGTAGAATTCGGACCGGTCGAGGCCGAGCCAGTCGCGCAGACGGTCGCCGGAGGCATCGTCGAACGGCACGCCGCTTTCATGCACCCGCAACCCCGGCGCCTGCCCCGCGATCAGCAGCCGCGCGCCCGGCCGGAACCACGCCACTGGTCGAGGCCGGTGCGCCGTGGCCGTCAGCGCGAAGCGGTCGACGCATATACGGCAGGCGCGGATGCGGTCGGGAAGATCAGGCATGACGGGAAGTTAGGCACTGGCAGCCGCTTGGCAAACCGGTGGGCGAAATCATCGCTCCGCTGTTGCCCTGCGGGATGTGAAACATTAACCCCGTCGTGACCTCAAACGGAGTTAGTGATGTATCGCGTCTGGAACTTCCTGTCGGCCTATTCCCTTCTGCTGATCTTCGGCGCCATTGCCGCGCTGATCTGGGCCAATGTCGACGCCGACAGCTACCATCACTTCGTCGAATTCGTGATCTGGGACCACGCGCCGATCGGGCACCTGCACGCGGCGGAAGAGGGGCACGAGGCCTATCGGACGCTGACACTGCACTACCTCGTCAACGACCTGCTGATGGCGCTGTTCTTCGCGATGGCCGCCAAGGAGGTCTGGGAAGCGATCATCCTCGAGAACGGCTCGCTGCGCGGCAAGAAGGCCGCGACGCCGCTGGTCGCGACCGCGGGCGGCATGTTCGGCCCGATCGCCGTCTATCTCGGCCTTGCCGCGTTCCTCGGGTCGGAAACCTACAGCGCCGTGGCGAACGGCTGGGCGATCCCGACGGCGACCGACATCGCCTTCAGCTATCTTGTCGGGCGGCTTGTGTTCGGTGCAGGGCACCCGGCGGTGCGCTTCCTGCTGCTGCTTGCCATCGCCGACGATGCCGCGGGGCTGATCATCCTCGCGGTGTTCTACCCGAGCGGCGAACTCGCGCCGGAATGGCTGCTGCTGTCCGTCTTCGCGGCGGCCGCGGTGTTCTTGCTGGCGAACTGGCTGCCCCGCAAGCTCGACCGGGGCAATCAGGACCGGCCGACGTCGACCTGGGTCCGCCGCACGCTCAGCTTCTGGCCCTACCTCCTCGCCGCCTGCTTCAGCTGGTACGGCTTCATGATGGCGGGCATTCACCCGGCGCTCGGCCTGCTGCCGATCGTACCGACGATCCCGCACGCCGACCGCGCGTTCGGCATCTTCTCCGAGGCGGAGCAGTACCTCACCGACCTGCTCAACCAGATCGAGCACGGGCTGAAGTACCCGGTCGAAGTCATCCTGTTCTTCTTCGGCCTGCTCAACGCGGGGGTGGAATTCGGCTCCATCGGCAACGCCACTTGGCTGGTCCTCGCCGGCCTGCTGATCGGCAAGCCGTTCGGCATTCTCCTGTTCGGCTGGATCGCAGCGAAACCTCTGAAGCTCGGCCTGCCGCAGGGGATGCGGATCATCGACCTGTTCGCGATCGGCTGCGTCGCGGCGATCGGCTTTACCGTATCGCTGTTCATCGCGTCGGTGGCCTTCGATCCGGGCCCGGTACAGGACGCGGCGAAGATGGGTGCGCTGTTCAGCTTCTTCGCGGCTGCGCTGTCCTTCATCGTGGGCCGCCTGATCAAGGTGCAGAAGATCGAGAACTGAAGGGCCACAGGCTCACGCGGATGGCATCGGATTTCAGTGAAATCCGTTGTCATGCCGCGCACATCTCAGACATAATGCCGGCAAATTCGCCCCGTAGAAGGGGGCCTTAACGATCATCCGTCACTCTCGCAGGCGGAGGAAACCGCAAGGCGCCTCGGGGCCGAAGAGCAGACATGTCGAGATGATTGAGTTCAACAAGGTCAGCAAGTCCTTCTGGACGGGCAAGCAGCGCAAGGTCATCCTCGACCGGGCCAGCTTCCGCGTGGACATCGGCCAATCCCTCGGCATCCTCGCGCCCAACGGCACCGGCAAGACGACCCTCATCAACATGATGGCCGGGCTCGAGAAGCCCGATGAGGGCGAGATCAGGCGCACCAGCCGCATCTCCTTCCCGCTCGGCTTCATGGGCGGCGTTGTGAACAAGCACACCGCCAAGGAAAACAGCCGCTACATCGCCCGGCTCTATTCACTCGATCCCGACTACGTGGAGGCGTTCTGCCGCTGGATGTCGGGCATCAAGGAATATTTCGACATGCCCGTCGGCACCTACTCCGCCGGGATGCGGGCGCGCTTTACCTTTTCGCTCCTGCTTTCACTTGATTTCGACATCTACCTGATCGACGAAGGCATGCCGCAGACGACCGATGCGGAGTTCAACCGCAAGGCAGGCGCCATCCTCCGCGAACGGCTGGAAAAAGCAACGATCGTGGTCGTCTCGCACCAGGCGGAAACGCTGAAGGCATTCTGCCAGAGAGCCGCGGTCCTGCGGCACGGGCAGCTCACAATGTTCGATACGCTGGAAGAGGCGAAGCAGCTCTATGACTACGAAGCCTAAGGCCCGCAAGTTCCGCATCCGCCGTGGTGTCGGACCGGGTGCCGGGGCCGCTGCCGCAGCACCCGCCGCCGATCCTGTCGACGAAACCGATGAGTCACCGGAGCAGGCCGCGCGTCAACAGCAGGCCAATCGCCAGCGTCCCCGCGTCGTCGCACAGAGCGAGGAGACCGGCGGCGACGTCGTCGATCAGGAGCCCACGCGGCAAGAGCAGCCTGCCCGCCAGCAGCCGCCCGCCCGACAGAACGCCGCCCAGAACCCCGGACAGGGGCGCGAGGTGAAGACGGACGAAACGCCGAACCGCACGCTCGAAGGTGCGGTCGACAGCGCGAACCAGACCGCCGCCGAAGACGACATCGACGCGATCCGCCGTGAAGGGCTGACCGGTCGCCAGCTTCGGATGGCGCGGCGTGTCGCCCAGAAGCAGGGAATGGCCGTCACCTCGGACTTCGATGCTGTCCGCCAGCTTCGGAAGGCCGGGATCGACCCGTTCCAACGGTCGAGCGTTCTCGAGCTCGTCGTGCCCGACGGCGCCCAGCTTGCCGACGGGGCGGGGGGCGGCAATCCGAACCACCAGCTGCCGCAAACGGTGCCCGCCGGTCGGAACACCCTGCCCGCACGCGCCAAGAAGGCACAGCTTCCATCGACCGATGTCGGCAACCCGAGCGCCATGCAGGCCGGGATGCTCGAAGTCGCGAAGATCCAGAAGCAGCTCGCCGCCCGCCGCCGCCGCAAGATCGCCTTCATGCTCGTCCGGCTGCTGCTGTTCATCGGCGTGCCGACCTTCGCCGCGGGCTGGTATTTCTACAACGTGGCGACTCCGATGTACGCCACCAACTCCGAGGTCGTGATCCAGCAGGCGGAAGCCAGCGGCGCGGCCGGCGGCCTCGGCAGCCTGTTCCAGGGCACCTCGATGGCGACGCAGCAGGACTCGATCGCGGTCCAGTCCTACCTCGCCTCGCGTGAGGCGATGCTTCGCCTCGATGAAGAGCACGGCTTCCGGGAAGCCTTCAGCGAAGAACATGTCGACCCGCTCCAGAGCCTGCCGGTCGACGCGACGAACGAAGAGACCTACGACGTCTACCAGAAGCGCGTGAAGGTCAGCTACGACCCGACCGAGGGCATCCTGCGGATGGAGGTCGTCGCCCCTGATCCCCAGAAGAGCGAGCAGTTCGCCTCTGCCCTCGTCGGTTATGCGGAAGAGCAGGTCGACCGCCTTACACAGCGACTTCGTGAAGACCAGATGGCCGGCGCGCGCGAGTCTTACGAAAACGCGGAGGCACGACGGCAGGAGTCGCTTGGCGAGCTCCTCCGCCTGCAACAGGACCTCGAGACGATCGACCCTGCCGGCGAGACTTCGGCGCGCACTGCACAGATCGCCGGCCTTCAGACCCGCCGGCAGGAGCTGCAGCTCGAACTGCAAAACCGGCTCGCCGTGCGCCGCCCGAACGAAAGCCAGGTCGCCGCGCTGGAGACCGAGATTTCCAACATCGACGCCCTGATCGCCGAGATCCAGGAGAATGCGGTCTCGACCGCCGACGGTCAGGCCAGCCAGGCGGAGAAGAACACCCAGCTTCGCCTCGCGGAGGAGAACTACGCCTTCCAGAACGTGCTGGTGCAGCAGGCGATGCAATCCATGGAATCGGCACAGATTGAAGCCAACCGTCAGGTGCGTTACCTGTCGCTCTCGGTGGCGCCGGTGGCGCCGGATCAACCGACCTATCCGAGGGCCTTCGAGGATACGCTCCTGGCCTTCCTCATATTTTCGGGGATTTATCTCATGGTTTCGATCACCGGTTCCATCCTGCGCGAACAGGTGGGCTCCTGATGAAGGACGTCCAAGTCGGGAATGTCACGTTCGGCAACGACCGTCCGCTGACCGTCATCGCCGGGCCCTGCCAGCTTGAAAGCCGCGACCACGCGCTGATGATCGGCGAGGCTATGCAGAAAGCCTGCGCCGCCGTCGGGGCGGGGTACGTCTTCAAGGCCAGCTACGACAAGGCCAACCGCACCTCGCTCAAGGGCAAGCGCGGCCTCGGCATGGACGAGGGCCTCGAAGTGCTCGCCGCCGTGAAGTCCGAGCTCGGTGTCCCGGTCCTTACCGACATCCACTCCGAAGCGCAGTGCGCACCCGTGGCGGAAGTCGTGGACATCATGCAGATCCCGGCCTTCCTCTGCCGGCAGACCGACCTTCTGCTCGCCGCGGGCAAGACCGGCGCGGTCATCAACATCAAGAAGGGTCAGTTTCTCGCCCCCTGGGACATGGCGAACGTCGCCTCCAAGGTCGCGTCGACCGGGAACGACCGTATTCTGCTGACAGAGCGGGGCGTGTCCTTCGGCTACAACACCCTTGTCGCCGACATGCGCTCGCTGCCCGAGATGATGAAGACCGGCTACCCGGTCGTGATGGACGCCACACACTCCGTGCAGCAGCCCGGCGGGCTCGGCGGCGCATCCGGCGGCCAGCGCGAGTTCGCGCCGGTCATGGCCCGTGCAGCCGTCAGCCTCGGCATTTCTGCGGTCTTCATCGAAACGCACGAGGACCCGGACAATTCGCCCTCCGACGGGCCGAACATGATCCACCTCGACCAGATGCCGGCGCTTGTCTCCCGGCTGATGGAGTTCGACAAGATCGCCAAGGCGGACCCCATCCGCCTCTGACCTCCGGGTCATTCAGGGTCTTTCCCGTTGCGGCATCGCCGCCTAAGGTCAGCCGGATATTATCAATGTCCTGCTGACCCATGACCTTTTTCAGAATTCTGTTTCTCGCGCTTGCGCTTTGCCTGCCTTTTTCTGCCGCCGCCCAGGATGACGGTCCGAACGGCACCATCACCGCCCAGAACGACGCCCAGACCGACGCGGCGATGGCGACCCGGATCCGCGAAATCCTTGAAGAGCTCGGCGGCTACGAAGACGTCACCGTGACAGTGTCCGAAGGCATCGTCACGCTGCGCGGCACCACGACCTCGATCACCGAGGTGACGGAGCTCAGCCAGCTCGTGAACCGGGTCGAGGGGATCGTCGCGGTCAAGAACGAGGTGGTCGAAACCTCCGACATTGTCCGTCGGCTGAACCCGGCGGTGGAGCGGTTCCGCAACAGGGTCGAGCAGCTGATCGTCGTGCTGCCGCTCCTGCTGATCGCGGGCGCCGTCTTTGCGGTGATCGTGTCGATCGGCTTCATCATCGCCCGCTGGCAAAACCCGTGGGACCGGATGGCGCCCAACGCCTTCATCGCGAACCTCTACCGCGCGATCGTGCGGCTTGTGTTCATCGTCGTCGGCATCGTCATCGCGCTGGACATCATGAACGCGACCGCGCTTTTGTCGACCATCCTGGGCGCGGCGGGGATCATCGGTCTGGCCGTCGGTTTCGCGGTTCGTGACACGGTGGAGAACTTCATCGCCTCGGTCATGCTGTCGATCCGTCAGCCCTTCGGCCCGAACGACGTGGTCGAGATCAACGGTGATCAGGGCAAGGTCATCCGGCTGACCAGCCGGGCGACGATCATCCTGTCCTTCGATGGCAACCACATCCGGATCCCGAACGCGACCGTCTTCAAGAGCCGGATCGTCAACTACTCGATCAATCCCGAAATGCGCTTCATGTTCAAACTGGCGGTCGATTTCATGGCCGATCTTGGCGAGGCGAAGCGTATCGCGACCGAAGCGATCACGGAGCTTCCATTCACCCTCGCCACCCCTGCCCCGGCCGTCTGGCTGGGCGAAGTGACCGACAGCGGGATCGAGCTGGTCGTCACCGGATGGATCGACCAGACAAGCACGTCGCTCCTCCTGGCGCGGGGCGAAGCGCTGCGCCGGGTGAAGAGCGGATTGCTCGCCGCCGGAATCGACATCCCGAACACCACCTACACAATTCACATGGCGGGTTCGGGCGAGCAGACCTCCCACACGGACGAGGAGATGAAACGCCCGCCGCCAACGGTCGAGGTCAGCGACCTCGCCGAGGTGAAAGAGACGACCGCGGTCGAGCTGGAGGCGATGGTGAACGCCGAACGGAACCAGGATCAGACCGAAGATCTGCTTCGTGAAAATGCTCAGAAGGAGTAACGGATTGGGTCTTGAACCTCTCTCGCACTGCCGCTATCACGCGCTTCGCTGCTGGGGTGTAGCCAAGCGGTAAGGCAGCGGTTTTTGGTACCGTGTACCGTAGGTTCGAATCCTACCACCCCAGCCAGCATATCCGACAAAACCGACCACGACCGCCCGCGCCGACCCCGGCGCGGACTGCTCGTGAGCCGTCTCACCAGTGCCAGAGCGTTCCGTCCTCGAGACGGTTCACCGGCAGGTAGGCGCGTTTGTAGGGATGCTTTGCGGCGGCCTCCTCATCGAAGTCGACTCCATGCCCGACCGCTTCGCCGGGATGCATGTAGCCGTCCTCGAAGCTCCACGCGTGCGGGAAGACGGAGAGCATCTCCTCCGAGTAGCCGGAGTACTCCTGTATCCCGAAGTTCGGCGCCCAGAGGTCGAGGTGCAGGTTCGCGCCGAGGCAGATCGGGGACATGTCCGCCGCGCCGTGACAGCCGGTGCGGACATGGTGGAGCCCGGCAAAATCCATGATCCGCCGCAGTGCCGTCGGCCCGCCCGCGTGCACGCAGGTCGCGCGGATATAGTCGATCAGCTGCTCTTCGATCAGTTGTTTGCAGTCCCAGATCGTATTGAACACTTCGCCCACGGCCAGCGGCGTCGTCGTGTGCTGGCGGATCAGGCGGAAGCCATCCTGGTTCTCGGCGGGCACCGTGTCTTCCAGCCAGAACAGCCGGAACGGTTCGAGGTCCTTGCCAAGTCGTGCCGCCTCGATCGGCGTCAGGCGATGGTGCGCGTCGTGCAGCAGGTGAATCTCGTCGCCGTGCGCTGCGCGTATCTCCTCGAACAGCTGCGGGATGCGGGGGAGGTACTTCGTGGTCGACCAGACCTCTTCCTTCGGCAGTCCCGCGTCATCCGCGGTGTTGGTCAGCGTGCCGTCCCCGGTCCCGTAGACATCCGGAAGACCGGGGATGCCGACCTGTGCCCGGATCGCCTTGTAGCCCTGAGACATCCGCTCGCCGACCGCGTCGACGGCCTCGCCGATCTCGCGGCCCTGCGCGTGGGTGTAGCAGAGCACCTTCGTACGGCTCGCCCCGCCGAGAAGCTGGTAAAGCGGCATGTTCGCCGCCTTCGCCTTGATGTCCCACAGCGCGGTATCGATCCCGGCGATGGCGGCCATCGTCACCGGGCCACGCCGCCAGTAGGCGCCCCGGTAGAGGTAGTGCCAGATGTCCTCGCTCATCCGCGGATCACGCCCGATCAGACAGGGCACGACATGCTCTTCGAGGTAGGCTGCGGCGGCGAGCTCGCGCCCGTTGAGGGTCGCATCGCCGACGCCGGTAAGCCCCTCGTCGGTATAGACTTTCACAGTGACGAAGTTGCGTCCCGGACAGGTCACGAAGACCTTGATGTCGGTGATTTTCATGGCCTGCCCTTCCTTGGCGTCGCGGTGCCCCTTGTGCCGCAGGGTCGGGGTAGCATGCACCCCGACCGCGGTCGAGGCAGAGGGTCGGCCCGTTCCGGCAGAGAAAAGACGCCACGTCGAATCCGCGCGGCACGAAGTCGCAAAAGCGACGATTCGACACCGCGATTGTCTGTATGCGGAAACGGCAAGGAGCGGTCCGACGGGGCTGCGAACTGGGAAAGCCGGTGAAATGCCGGCGCTGCCCCCGCACCGGTGAGAGAGCGGCGGGCGCCTGTGGTCACGAAGGGGAGGAGGAGCCCCGCCAGAGACCCGAGCGTCCGTCCGGCAGCCCGCTCTCGCAGCCCGGACACCGGCCTTGCGCAGAATGCTCAACCGCGGGTGGCGGTGAGGGCCCACGACCGGATCGCGGCTCCTCGCCCCACCGCGACACCGGCAGGGTCAGCCGCCCGTTCCATCCAAGAGAAGCCGCGGGGCGCGGCAGCAAGGCCAGACCGACATGCAGACGCATTTCCAACAGCTTCTCTCCCGCCGCCGCCCCGGCCATGCGCTGGAGCAGGCGTTCTATTCCGACCCCGACATCTACGCGCAGGACCTCGAGACCATCTGGTACCACGACTGGCTGTTCGCGATCCCGTCCTGCGAATTGGAGAAAACCGGGAGCTACGTGACCCACAAGGTCGGCGCCTACCGCATCATCATCGTGCGCGGCGCCGACGGCGTGATCCGCGCCTTCCACAATTCCTGCCGGCACCGCGGGTCGCTGATCTGCAAGGCCGCGAAGGGCACCGCGCCCAAGCTGGTCTGCCCCTATCACCAGTGGACCTATGAGCTCGACGGCCGCCTGCTGTGGGCGCGCGACATGGACGCCGGGTTCGATCCGTCCGCGCATGGGCTGAAGACGGTGCATTGCCGCGAACTCTGCGGGCTCGTCTACATCTGCCTCGCCGACGAAGCGCCCGACTTCGACGCTTTCGCCGATCTTGCCCGTCCCTACCTCGAGCCGCACGACCTCTCGAACGCGAAGGTGGCGTACGAAAGCGCGATCATCGAGAACGGCAACTGGAAGCTGGTCTGGGAGAACAACCGCGAGTGCTACCATTGCGGCGGCAACCATCCCGCTCTCTGCCGCACCTTCCCCGACGATCCGAGCGTCGCAGGCATCGGCGAGGGCGGCGAGGTGCCGGCCCACATCCAGGCACACTTCGACCGCTGCGAAGCCGCCGGCATTACCTCGAACTTCCGGTTGTCGGATGACGGCCAGTACCGGCTCGCCCGGATGCCGCTAAAGGTCGGCGCGAAGAGCTACACGATGGATGGCGGGATCGCCGTGCAACGTCGCCTTGGCCGCGTGCCGTTCGACGACGCGGGCTCACTCCTGAAATTCCACTACCCGACAACGTGGAACCACTTCCTCGCCGATCACTCGATCGTCTTCCGCGTCACACCAATTTCCCCGAACGAGACCGAGGTCTCGACGAAGTGGCTCGTCCACAAGGATGCAGTCGAGGGGGTGGACTACGACCTCAAACGGCTCACCGAAGTCTGGATCGCGACCAACGACGAGGACCGCCGCGTGGTCGAGGACAACCAGCAGGGCATCAACTCTCCCGCCTACACCCCCGGCCCCTATTCCAGCCTTCAGGAATCCGGCGTGATCCAGTTCGTCGACTGGTACTGCAACACCATGACGGAACGGCTCGGCGGCAACACGGCGTCCCTCGCAGCGGAGTGACCGCATGAACGACCTCTCCTCCTTCCCCTCCCGGACGATCTGGAACGACAGCGAGATGCTCGAATGCGTTTCGATCATCCCCGAGGTGCCGGATACGGCCACCTTCGCCTTCCGGGCGCCGTCGGGGGCGTTGTTCGACTTCCTCCCGGGCCAGTTCCTGACCCTCGAGGTCCCGGTGCCGGGCGGTCCCGTGCACCGGACCTGGACGATCTCGTCCTCGCCATCGCGGCCGCGGTCGCTGTCCATCACGGCGAAGGCGCAGGGCGCCAGCGTGGCGACGCGCTGGCTGCTCGACAACCTGAAGCCCGGTATGCGGCTGAAAGCGATCGGTCCGGCCGGCCGCTTCAGCCACCTGCACCACGAATCCGACAAGTACCTCTTCATCTCCGCCGGTTCGGGCATCACGCCGATGATGGCGATGACCACCTACATGTACGATCTCGGCACCGAGCCGGACGTCGTCTTCGTCAACTGCGCCCGCCGCCCGTCGGAGATCATCTTTCGTGAGCGACTGGAGCACATGGCGAGCCGGGTGCCCGGCATCGACCTGAAGTGGGTGATCGAGCAGCCCGACCGCTTCCACCCCTGGACCGGCCTCCAAGGGCGGATGAACCAGTTGATCCTCGGCCTCGTCGCACCGGACTACCTCGAGCGTGAGGTGTTCTGCTGCGGGCCGGAACCCTTCATGACCGCCGTGCGCGAGGCGCTCGCCGGGCTCGGCTTCGACATGGACCGGTTCCATCAGGAAAGCTTCTCCGCGCCGGTCGGGACTGAGCTTCCACTGCCCGAGGATGTGGTTCCGGACGAGGATACCAAGGCCGAGATCCACTTCGCCGCCTCCGGAAGCTCGACCACCTGCTCGGAAACGGACACCATCCTTGCCGCGACACGGAATGCCGGGCTCAACATTCCATCGGGGTGCACATTCGGCGTCTGCGGCACCTGCAAGATCAAGAAGATCGCCGGCGAAGTGCACATGGTCCACAACGGCGGCATCTCCGAGGACGACATTGCCGACGGCTATATCCTCGCCTGCTGCTCGCACGCGATCGGATCGGTCACGATCGACGTCTGAACCCGGCGCAGAAGGCCCTTCGATAGGCCTTCGCAATTCTCTCAGGAGAAATCTGACCCGAAAGGTGCCATGAAGATTTCGCTTGTCCTCAACCATACTTGAGATTGCAACTTTCCTCTCGTGCCAACTTCGCCACGAGGGACGACCATGAAAGCAGCGACGACCATCGCCCTGATCCAGGGATCCATCCGCGAGAACCGCTACAACGACGTTATCGCCGGATGGGTCGCAGACCGTCTCCACGGCGAGGGGTTCAACACGGTCCGTGTCGATCCCGTCGCGCCCGATTTGCTGCCTTTGCAGAGCGGCAGCGGCCTCGCCGCGCGGGCGCTGCGCGATCTGCTTGCACCGGTCGAAGGCGCAGTGATCGTCACGCCGGAGATCAACCATGCCTACCCCGGTGCGCTGAAGACCCTGTTGGACGAGATCGGCGACGAGCTCGCCGCCAAGCCGGTCGGCTTCGTCAGCTACGGCGACGAATCCGGTGGTCTACGTGCGGTCGAGGCCCTGCGCCCGATTCTGTCACAGCTGGAAACAACGACCCTGCGCGACACCGTGAGTTTCGCCCACCCCCGCCAGCGGTTCGGTATCGACGGTGAACTCAGCGACCCCGCCGATCTTCGTCAGATGAACGAGGCGATGAGCCAATTGTCGGGTCGCCTGCGCTGGTGGTGCGAGGCGTTGACGCCCGCTCGGTCCCGGATGCCGCTTCCCGAAATGGCCTAAACCGGTTGACAGGCTTCTCCGTTTCCCACAGCTTCCGCCTCTAGGAAAAGGTTTTCCAAAAAGGTAAGTGGCGGCCTCGGGGGCCGTGGGGAGGAGACGCCGATGAACAGCACCAAGCCCGCAGTCGCGGGATCGAAACGTGCGCCGGCTGTGGTTGGCCTCTCCTGCGTGAGAGGTGTCTCTTGACGCCCGCTCCGCGCACCAAGGCCGCCACCATCCGCGATGTCGCAAGCGCCGCGGGCGTTTCCGTCGGCACGGTGTCGAAGGTCCTCAACAACACCGGCACGATCGCCAAGGCGACGCGCGAGCGGGTCATCGAAGTCGCGCGGTCGATGAACTTCCGGCCGAACTCACTCGCCAAGAGCCTGCATACCGGCTTGTCCGGCTCCATCGGGCTGATCTCGAACGACAGTTTCGGGCGTTTCACCATGCCGATCATGGAAGGGCTCGAAGCAGTGCTGGCCGAGCACGCCATCGGGGTCTTCATGTCAAACGCCACCGACGATCCGGAGCTCGAGCAGCGCCATATCGACCAGCTGCTCGCCAAGCAGGTCGACGGGATCGTCGTGACAGCCCGCCGCGCCGACCGCCGTCCGCCGGTGGACCTGCGCGGTGTCGGCATTCCGGTGGTCTATGTTTTCTCCAATGCGGAAGATCGCGACGCGCTGACCCTGCTGCCCGACGATGAGGGGGGCGGGAAGCTGGCTGTCGATCACCTCGTCGCACAGGGCCGCAAGCGGATCGCGCACGTGACCGGGCCGCAGGATTTCGTCGCGGTGTCGCTCCGCGCCAGCGGTTACCTCGCCGCGCTGGAGGACGCCGGCCTCGATGCGATGCCCGTGATGCACGGCCCGTGGTCCGAGGCATGGGGTCGCGAGGCCGCGTCGCAGCTGCTCGACCGGGGCGAGGTCCCGGACGCCGTGCTCTGCGGCAACGACCAGATCGGGCGCGGTTGCGTCGAGGCCTTCCGTGACGCTGGCCACCGCGTGCCGGAGGACATTGCGATCATCGGCTTCGACAACTGGCCGGTGATGACAGATGCCTGCCGTCCGCCGCTGTCGTCGGTGGACTTGCAGCTGACCGAACTCGGGCAGGAGGCCGGACGCCGCCTGCTCGCCATGATCGGCGGAGAGCGCCAGACCGGCACGATCCGCCTCCCCTGCAGACTCGAGTTGCGCGGCTCCACCGAGCGCGCCGCCCTACCCTGAAGAAAGGTTGAACATGCGCACCTACTCGTCCGTGGATTTCAGCAAGGTGAAGATCACCGGCCCGTTCTGGCACGAACGGCTCGACACGGTGATGGAGTCCACGATCCCGACCCAGTACGACCAGCTGGAAAAGCACAACATCCTGGATTCGCTGACGATCCGGCCAGAGGCGCCGCCGCTGACGATCCCGAAGAACCGGCACAACTTCACCACGCAGATCTTCTGGGACAGTGACGTCGGCAAGTGGGTCGAGGCCGCCTCCTACGGCCTGTCGCACCGCCGCGACGAAAAGGTCGAGGCGCAGATCGAGGACATCACCGACAAGCTAAAGAAGGCGCAGGCACCGGACGGTTACCTCAACTGCTGGTATCTCCAGCGTGAGCCCGAGAACCGCTGGACCAACCTCCGCGACAACCACGAGCTGTACAACGCCGGTCACCTTCTCGAAGGTGCCGTCGCCTATTACCGGGCCACCGGGCGCGATCGCCTGTTGAAGATCATGATGCGGTACATGGACCACATCGCCGAGACGTTCGGCACCGGTGAGGGTCAGCGCCGCGGCTACCCCGGCCACGAGGAAATCGAGCTCGCACTGGTAAAGCTCTACCACGCCACGGGTGAGAAGAAGTACCTCGACCTCGCCACCTACTTCGTGGACGAGCGCGGCAACACCGACGGTGTCGAGCATTACTTCGAGATCGAGCGCGAAGAACGTGGCGACACGCCCGAGATGTTCTTTCAGGGCACCCACGAATACAGCCAGAGCCACAAGCCGGTCCGCGAGCAGGACAAGGTTGTCGGTCACGCAGTGCGGGCGATCTATCTCTACACCGCGATGGCCGACCTCGCCGCCGAGCATGACGACGACGGCCTCAAGTCCGCGTGCGAGGCGCTCTGGAAGGACGTCACCGAAACCCGGATGTATGTCACCGGCGGCTTCGGCCCGTCCGAGCGGAACGAGGGCTTCACCAAGGACTACGATCTTCCGAACGAGACGGCCTATGCCGAGACCTGCGCCTCGGTCGCGATGGTCTTCTGGGCGGCGCGGATGCTGAATCTCGACCTCGACGGCCACTATGCCGACATCCTCGAGCTGGCGCTCTACAACAACTCGCTCGCCGGGCTGAGCAAGGACGGCGCACATTACTTCTACGACAACAAGCTCGACAGCGACGGCAGCCACTCCCGCTGGGCCTGGCACTTCTGCCCCTGCTGCACGATGAACGTCTCGCGCCTCGTCGCGTCGGTGGCCGGCTATTTCTACGGCGTCGCCGAGACGGAGGTCGCGGTGCACCTCTACGGCGGGGCAGAGACGACGTTGCCGGTCGCCGGCGGCAAGGTGCACCTGAAGGAGACGTCGAACTACCCGTGGGACGGCGACATCCGCATCGATCTCGCCCCCGAAGAGGGCACCGGGCCCTTCACCCTGTCACTGCGCATTCCGTCCTGGGCGAAGGACGCGACGGCGAAGGTCAATGGCGAGGCGGTCGAGGTGAAGACCGAACGCGGCTACCTCAAGATGAACCGCACATGGTCCAAGGGCGACGCGGTCGAGCTGTCCCTGCCGATGCCGGCCGAGCGCCTGCGCGCCCACCCGGACGTCCGTGCCGACGCCGGCAAGGTCGCCCTGCGCCGGGGTCCACTGGTCTACTGCATCGAGCAGAAGGACAACGAGCAGCCGGTCAACCGCGTCCGACTTCCGGGCGATACGGCGCTGTCCTCCAGTTTCCGGCCCGACTTCCTTGGCGGGATCACCGTGATCGAAGGGAAGGCCAAGGCAGAGCAGGCCGCCGACTGGGGCAAGGCGCTCTACCGGACGGAGCCGGCGCCCGAGGCCGACACCTCGATCACCGCGGTGCCCTATTACATCTGGGCGAACCGGGGTCCGAACCCGATGGCGGTCTGGATCCGCGAGTAACCGACCACGGCACGCCCCGGCCTCGCGCCGGGGCGGCGCCCCCTCAGCGGTCCCGCCGCGTCTGCGTGCGCCGTACCGGCAGGTTCGCCCGCCGCTCGCGGTGGAAGACATACATCCCCGAGCCCAGCACAATCAGCGTCCCCACGACGGTCAGCGCATCCGGCGCATCGCCGAAGGCAAGGTAACCGATCAGGGTCGCGCCTAGGATTTCGAGGTACTGGAACGGCGCCAGAACGCTCGCCTCCGCCTTGCTGAAGGCCAGCGCGATCAGCAGGAACGTCACCGCCGCCACGACACCCGAAATCAGCAGCCCCGAGATCGCCAGCGACGGCATCTCCAGCACCGGCCCGATTCCGTGGCCCGAACCGAGCATCACCAGTGACAGTGTTAGGCAGGAGAAGACCGAGACTCCGAACTGGAACGTCAGCGCGCTGCTCTCCCGCGTCGCCTTTCGCGTCACGATCATGTTCAGCGCATAGGCCACGGCCCCGATCAGCGGCAGAAAGACGACCGGCCCGAAGATCGCGAAGTTCGGCCGCAGGATCAGCAGCACCCCCGCCATCCCGACTCCGATCGCGGCATAGCGGTGCGGTCCCGGCTTTTCGCCCAGAAGCAGGCCGGCCAGCAGCGTGAGGATCAGCGGTTCGACGAAGAAGATCGCGATGGCCGTGGCGATCGGCATGGTCTTGAAGGCCGCGATCAGGCTCAGACTGATGATCGCGATCAACTGTCCCGAGATCAGCGACCAGACCGTGAAGGGTCTGCCCCATGCCCGGCTCCGCCACAGCAGAAGCGCCAGACCGAGGATCAGGCTCTGCACGACCGCGCGGACCGCACCGATCTGCGAGGGGACGAGGTAGCCGGTCAGCGCTTTCGAGATCGCATCCCCCACCGGCAACAGCATCATGCCGCAGCACATCGCCACGATCCCGGCGATGGAGCCGGTCGATGGTCGCACGGACTGGTTCGCGAGAAGGGACATCTCGGCCTCCTTCGGCGCAGCGGCGCTGCACCGGACGGTCCGGGCGTACAGGACGAAAATTCGGGATCAGCGGGACGACGCCATCGCCCGCAATCCGGCCTTAGGGGAGCGGCCCGCGCCCTGTCAAGCGAAGCCCATCAACCCTTGCGGTCGGCGAGGTATCGCGCCCGCGTCTCCTCGTTCATCGGGTAAAGCCCCGGGAGCCGTGCACCCTTCTCGACTTCACTAAGGATCCATTCCTCCGCCGCTTCCTGCTCGGGCCCGGCTTCCAGCACATGCTCGACCAGGTCGGCGGGGATCACGACGACGCCGTCTCGGTCGGCGACCATCACGTCGCCCGGCATAACGGCGACGCCGCCGCAGGCAATCGGCTCCTGCCAGCCGACGAAGGTCAGGCCCGCGACCGACGGCGGCGCGGCGGTGCCGGACGCCCAGACCGGCAGGCCTGTGCCTTCGACGCCGGCAAGGTCGCGGACGACGCCATCCGTCACCAATCCCGCGACGCCCCGTTTCGCCATTCGCGCACAGAGGATGTCACCGAAAATACCCGCGTCCGGGTGGCCCATGGCGTCCACCACGGCGATGCAGCCCTCCGGCATGTCCTCGATCGCGGCGCGGGTCGAGGTCGGGGAGTTCCAGCTCGCCGGCGTCGCGAGATCCTCGCGCGCCGGGACGAACCGCATCGTGAAGGCCGGGCCGACAATCCGCTCCCCTGCTCCGACCAGCGGAATCGCGCCTCGCAGCCACACGTTGCGCAGCCCCTTCTTCAGCAGGATCGTGGTGACGGTCGCGGTCGAGATGGACTTCAGGACGGACAGGTCGGACGGGCTGAACGACATAAGGGCCTCCGGCAGGATGGGACAGTTTCGCGCAGCTTCCCCATCTTCGCCGCCCCCGCAAGGCCTGACGGTATGGACACTCGCCGCCCGATGTCCTTGTCTGTGCCAAACACCCCAAAGGGAGGACCCTCATGGACCGTATCAACGGATTGCCCGCGCTCGGCTTCGGCACTTTCGGCCGCAAGGGAGAGGACGGCATCGAGACGATGCGCCTCGCGCTCGAGACCGGGTATCGCCATCTCGATACCGCACAGATGTACGAGAACGAGGAAGAAGTCGGCGAGGCGCTGCGCCGCTCCGGCCTGCTGCGCGGGGAAGTCTGGCTGACCACAAAGATCAACATGCCGAACTTCGCGCCCGGCAAGCTGGTCCCGAGCCTCGAAGAGTCGCTCGAAAAGCTCGGCGTGGACGAGGTCGACCTGACGCTGATCCACTGGCCGTCGCCCAACGACGAATACGAGCTCGAAACCTACATGACGCAGATCGCCGAAGCGAAGGAGAAGGGCCTGACCCGCCACATCGGCGTGTCGAACTTCACCATTGCGCTGATCGACCAGTCGATCGGGCTTCTCGGGGAAGGCGCGCTCGCCACCAACCAGGTCGAGCTGCACCCCTACCTCCAGAACCGCAAGCTGGCCGAGCACTGCAAGTCGAAAGATATCGCGGTGACCTGCTACCAGCCGCTTGCCAAGGGCACGGTGTCGGACGACCCCAAGCTGGTCGAGATCGCCGACAAGCACGGCGCGACTGCACCGCAGGTGGCGCTCGCGTGGGAACTGGCGCAAGGCTTCGTCACGATCCCGACCACCAGCAACGCCGACCGCGTGGCGGAGAATTTCGGTGCGCTGAACGTCACGCTCGACGACGACGATATGGCCGCGATCGGGGAGCTCGACCGCGGACAACGCCGGATCGACCCCGACACCGCGCCGGACTGGGACTGACAAGGGCGCGGCCGGGGACTTCCCGGCCGCCCTCACGCCTCAACGGCCGACGAACCTCACCGGCATCCGGTCGAGCGCGTGCACCGCGTTGTTCGGCCGCCAGACAGGATCGCCAGCAAGCTCGATCCGATCCACCCTTTCGGCGATCGCGGTCAGCAGCGCGTCGAGCTCCGCCCGCGCGACGTTCTGGCCTACGCAATTGTGCACGCCCACACCGAAGGCGAGGTGCCCCATGGGGCGCCGGTCGATGCGGAACGTGTCGGGGCTGTCCCACTTGTCGCCATCCAGGTTCGCCGCGCCGAGACAGCAGAGGATCTTGCTGCCTTCCTTGATCTTCACGCCGCTCACCTCCGTGTCGACGGCAGCCGTGCGGCAGAAGGTGTGGACCGGAGACGTATAACGCAGCACTTCCTCGAAGCAGGGTCGTGCGAGCGATGGATCCGCCTTCAACGCCTCGAATGCCTCGGGATTGGTCGCAAGGCACCACAGCGCGTTGCCGATACCGGTGACCGTCGTGTCGACGCCCGCCGACAGGAGAGAGCGCACCAGCATCGCCGCCTCTTCGTCCGTCACCTCTTCGTCTTTCGCGGCCTCGTAGATCGTCGCGCCGAAGCCACCCTCCTGCAGGTTCTCCCTCGCACAGGATGCAGTGATCCAGGGCACGATATGGCCGGCCTGCGACATCGCCCTCTGCCGGATCGCATTGTCCGGCCCGAGCGCGTTGAAGACCATCGCGCCGTAATCGACGAGCCGGCGCGGATCGACATCCCGCAGCCCGACAGCCTTGGGAAAGACAGTCGTCGGATAGGCCTCGGCGCAGTCGGTAACCGCCTCGAAGGTCCCCTGTTCGACAAGCCGGTCGACGAGCGCTTCCGCATCGACGCGGAACTGCTCCTTCATTGCCGCGACGGCCTTCGGCGACAGGGCCCGCATGATGACCCGGCGCGTGCGCGTGTGATATGGCGGATCGACCTCAAGCACGATGGACGGCGGCCGCCACGGTTCGCCATGCATGAAGTCCTGCAGGCCGACGCCACGGGAGGAGACGAACCGCTCATGGTCGCCGAAGACCTCTTTCGTCTCCTCGTAGCGCCCGCAGGCGAGGACCTTGTAGCTCGGGATGTAAGCGAACGGCCCCTGTGCGCGCAGGTCGGCATAGTAGGGTTCCGGCGCCACGAGCACCGCTTCGTCGTAGGGGTCGACATCCCAGACCGACACACCGGAGGGCGGGTCGATGGCGATATGGCCTTCGTGCATGGTCATTGAGCTTCCTCCCTCCGGCGATCATAGCCGCCCCGAGTTGTCCCGACAGCCCATTTGAAAGTTCATCAACCTTGACGCTCCCCGGGCTCATCTGGCCGGAAATACCTCCGGGGGTGAACGGGCCACAGGCCCGGAGGGGGCAGCGCCCCCTGAATGGGCCTCAGCCCGTCAGCCCGACGCCGACATGCCGGTCGAGGATCGCCGGATCGGCAAGAACTTCCGCCGCCGCGCCGTCGTGCACGATCCTGCCGGTGTCGAGGATCACCACTCGCTCCGCGAACCTCAGCGCAAGGTCGGCATGCTGCTCCACGAGAACGATGGTACGCCCTTCGGAGGCCAGTCGCTCGAACACGTCCATCAGCATGTCGCAGATCACCGGCGCCAGCCCCTCTAGGGGCTCGTCCAGCAACAGCACGTCCGGCGCGCCCATCAGCGTGCGCGCGATTGCCAGCATCTGCTGCTCCCCACCCGAAAGCTGCGCGCCACCGTTGCGGCGCCGTTCCTTCAGGCGCGGGAACAGCTCGTAGGCCTGCCCGATGTCCCAGCCGCCTGTGTCACCGGCCAGCAGGTTCTCCTCGACGCTGAGCGAGCGGAAGATGTCGCGCGTCTGCGGAACCAGCCCGAGCCCCTTCGCCTGCCGCTTGTGCGGCGCAAGCTTCGAGATGTCCTCACCCGCCATGCGGATCTGCCCGGCGTGGAGCTTCGTCAGTCCCATCGCCGTCGCCAGCGTGGTGGTCTTGCCCACGCCGTTGCGGCCGATGATCGCCAGCCGCTCGCCACTCGAGATGGAGAGCGTCAGGTCTTCCAGTACATGCGTCGCGCCGTAGCCGGCTGTCACATGGTCGAGCGCGAGGATCTCACTCATGCCGCGCTCCGAGGTAGAGTTCGCGCACCCGCTCGTCCGCCGCGATCTCCTGCGGTGTGCCTTCGGTCAGGATCGCGCCATTCACCAGAACGACGATCGACCGCGCCACCTGGAACACCAGCTTCATGTCATGCTCGATGATAAGCACGGCGAGGTCCGCCGGCAGCCGTTCGATCGCCTCGATGATGAGGTGACTTTCGGATGAGGGCACACCCGCCGCCGGCTCGTCTAGGATCAGGATGCGCGGTTTCAGAGCAAGCGTCAGCGCCATCTCGATCAGGCGTTGCTGTCCATAGGCGAGCGTCTCGACCTTCAGGTCCGCGAAGCGCGACAGGTGGAACTGCTCCAGCAGGTCGGCGACTTCGGCCTCGACGTCCGCGTCGCCGCTCGCACGGCGGAACATACGCATCCCCTGCCGGCGGCGTTCCTGCACGCCGAGGCGGATGTTCTCGCGCACCGTCAGGCGCCGGAACAGCGTGGTGATCTGGAATGTCTTGGCGATCCCGGCCCGCACGCGTTGCGGCTCGCCAAGCGGCGAGAGAGCCTGCCCGTCGAGTCTGATCTCGCCGGAGGACGGCGGCACGATCCCGGTGATGAGGTTCGCGAAGGTCGTCTTGCCCGCCCCGTTCGGCCCGATAAGGGCCTTCCGGTCACCGGGCCGCAGGTCGAAGTTGATGTCCTTCGAGACGGTGATCCCGCCGAAGGACTTGTTGAGCCCGCGAACCTCGAGCGCCGCGGTCATCGTTTCACCAGATCGGTCAGCGCCTTCGGCAGGCCGAGCAGACCCGACGGCACGAAGAAGACCACCGCCAGCACCAGCGCGCCGATCAGGAACAGCCAGTTGAAGGGATCGACCGCGGCGGCGAGGTGCTCCACCACCATGAAGATCGCGACGCCGACGACGGCACCGTAGAGCCGCCCTGTCCCGCCGAGCACCAGCATGATGAGCGCCTCCGCCGAATGATCGAAGTTGTAGACCTCGAGCGAAACAAGCGCCGTGACCTGCGCCGCCAGCGCCCCGGCGATCCCGGCGATGCTCCCGGCGAGCGTGTAGACCGACACGAGCCGCCAGTAGACCGGCGTGCCGATCGCGCGCATCCGCTCGGGGCTCTCCTGTATACCGCGTGCGGACAGGCCGAAGGGAGAGTTCACCACGACCTTCAGGAACAGCAGCACCAGCATCAGCACCGCCAGCACGTACCAGTAACCGGTGCGCCCGATGAAATCGAACTCCCAGATGCCGAACAGCGGATCCATACGGATACCGCGCAAGCCATCCGCGCCGCCCGTAACGGGGCGCGCCTTGTTGGCGACCTCCTGCAGCACCTCGGCCACCGCGATGGACAGCATCAGGAGCGTCAGCCCCTGCGCCCGCATCAGCACGAGGCCGGAGATGAACGCGACGACCGCCCCCGCGACCGCGCCGGCGACCAGTCCGAGGATGGGGTCGGCGCTGACATGGATCGCGAACAGCCCGGCCGCGTAGGCCCCGGTGCCGTACATCGCGGCCTGCCCGAGCGTCGCGACCCCCGCATAGCCGAGCACGAGATCGAGCGAGAGCACGAAGACGATCATGATGAGAATGCGGGTGATGAAGCCGAGATCGAACGGAAAGGCGAAGAACAGCCCGACACCGACCGCGACCAGAAGAACATCCCAGAGCAATCCCCGGCCGAGAAGGCCCGGCTGGCGCGGACGCGGCAGCGCGGTCATGCGTGTCTCCCCAGAAGTCCCTGCGGACGCAGACCGAGGACGAGGATCGTCACGAGGAAGAAGAAGATCGTTCCGAAATCCGGGACGATATAGCGCGCCGTCGTGTCGAGGATACCAAGGCCCAACGCGGCGAGAAACGACCCGGTGATGGAGCCCATGCCTCCGACGGCGACGACGATCAGGAAATGCACCATGTAGCGCAGCGGGTAGTAGGCATCGACGGGCAGCAGCTCCGCCCCGAGGATACCGCCGAGCGCGGCGAGGCCCGCCCCCAGCGCGAATGTGGCGAGGAAGACCCGGCCCGTGTCGATGCCGAGCGCGGAGGCCGTGGCCCGGTTGTCGACCGCCGCCCGCAGCCGGATGCCGAACCGCGTGCGGTCGATCAGCACGTAGAGCCCCCCGGCAATGGCCAGCCCGACGCCGATCACGATCAGCCGGTGCATCGGCAGCGACCGGAAGCCGAGGTCGACCGTGCCGGTCCAGGCATCGGGTAGCCGGATCGACAGAAGTGTCGAGCCGAGCCAGAGGTTCACGCTCGCGATCATCAGGAAGGTGATACCGATCGTGGCGAGAACCTGCTGGAGTTCCCCCATCCGGTATATCGGGCGGTAGAGCACGCGCTCCATCGGCAGCGCCAGCGCAACGACTGCGCCGATGGCCAGCAGCGCCGCGAGAACGAACGGGATCCCGAGCTGCACACCGAAATAGTGGACAGCGGCACCACCCAGCATCGCGAAGCCGCCATGTGCGAGGTTGATGACCCGCATCAGCCCCATCGTGACCGACAGCCCGACGGAGATCATGAAGAGGATCATCCCGTAGGCGACCCCGTCCACGAGGATGTTCAGTATCGTGCCCATCAGTCCCCGTAGGATGGGGTTTCACCCCATCTCCGAATTCGGGTGGGCCCGAAGACCCACCCTTCGCTTTCAGTAGTCGTTCACCAGTCCGAGATCCGGAACGGCCTCGATCGTCTCGAATTCCCGGTTGATGAGGTTGCCCTCGTCATCCTTCGCGACTTCCCGGATGTAGACGTTCTGGGTGATGTGCCGCGTCTCGGGGTCGATGCTGACCGGCCCGCGGGGGCTTGTCCACTCCAGCCCTTTCACTGCCTCGATCGCCGCCGGACCGTCGGTGCCGGCCGCACGGATCATCTCGTAGATCACATGGGCCCCGTCATAGGCCTGAACCGAAGCGAAGTTCGGAACGGCATCCGGATGAAGCTCCATCAGCTTGCCGATGAATTCCTCGTTCTCCGGGCTCTCGTGTGCCGGCGAATAATGGTAGGAGGTCCGCAGGCCCAACGCCGCGTCACCAAGCGAGTCGAGCGTCGTCTCGTCCGTCTCGCCCGTGCCCAGAAACTCGATCCCCGCGCCGCGCAGGTCGTTCTCGTTGTAGGCTTTCACGAAGGCGAAGGTCGACGGCCCCGCCGGCAGGAAGGCGAATACCGCGTCCGGTGCCTCGTCCCGCACGCGCTGCATGAAGGGCGCGAAGTCCGTGGTGTCGAGCGGCATCCGGATGCTGTCGACGACCGTGCCACCCGCCGCCTCGAACGCCGCCTTGAAGCCAGTCTCGGCGTCGATGCCGGGGCCGTAATCCGTCACCGCGGTCACAACCTCGGTGATGCCCTGCTCGTGCGCCCATTCCGCCATCGGTGCCGACACTTGCCAGAGCGTGAAGGACGGCCGCACGAAGAACTCGCTTTCCTGAGTGATGATCGAGGTCGCGGCGTTGAAGATCACAGCTGGGGTTTCCGACTGGTCGATGATCTGCGCAACGGCGAGCGCGTTCGGCGTGAAGGTGAACCCGGCGAGGTACTCGACCCCCTCGCGGATGATCAACTCTTGCGCGAGCGACCGCGCCTGGTCGGGATTCACGCCACCGCTGTCACGGTAAATGAACTCGATCTCGTTGCCGTCGATCTCGGTGCCGTGGATTGCCTGGTAGGCTTCGACGGCCTCGCTGAACTGCTTGCCGTAGATGGCATAGGGCCCAGAGGTCGGGCAGATGACGCCCACCTTGATGACCTCCGCGCCCGCGGTGCCGGCCATGCCGGCGACGGCAAGCGCACTCACGGCCATGAGCCTTGTCATGATCTTCATTCCTGTCCTCCCGTTTGCGGACCGCGCACCCGCCGCAGCCGACGGCACCTGCGGCACCGCTCCTCTCCCGCCGGGCGACAGAAAGCTGCCCGTGGCGCGACATGCAGTTTGCGCTGCCCCCTTCTGCAAAGCAAGCTGGAGAGAAGCTGGCGTCGGGATCAGTAGTCGCTTACCAGCCCGAGGTCCGGAACGGCCGCGATTGTCTCGATCTCGGCGTTCACCAGTGCGCCGTCGGCGTCGCGTTCGACCACCCGAATGTAGACGTTCTGCGTCAGGTGGCGCGTCTCGGGATCGAGGCTGACCGGCCCGCGCGGGCTCTCCCAAGACAGCCCCTTCGCCGCCTTGATCGCGGCCGGACCGTCGGCGCCCGCCGCCGCGACCATCTCGTAGATGACATGCGCACCGTCGAAGGCCCCGACGGTCGCGAAGTTCGCCACCGCGTCAGCCCGCACGCCCGCCAGCGCGTCGAGGAAGGCCGCGTTCGCGTCGGACTCGTGCGTCGGGGAATAGTGAAACGCCGTGTTCAGACCAAGCGCTGCATCGCCCAGCGCGGGCAGTGTGACCTCTTCTGTCTCACCGGTGCCGAGCAGGACGATCCCCTCTTCGTGCAGCCCGTTCTCAGAGTAGGATTTCACGAAGGCATAGGTCAGCGCCCCTGCCGGCAGAAAGGTGAAAAGCGCCTGCGGCTCCGCCCCCCGCACCCGCTGCATGAAGGGCGCAAAGTCGGTCGTGTCGAGCGGCATCCGGATCTGATCGGTGATCGTGCCGCCACCCGCTTCGAACGCGGTGCGGAAGCCGGCCTCGGCGTCCAGTCCCGGCCCGTAATCCGACACTGCCGTGACGACCTCGTCATACCCTTGGGCCAGCGCCCACTCCGCCATCGGCGCCGAAACCTGCCAGAGCGTGTATCCGGTCCGCAGGAAGAACCCGGACTCCTGCGTGATGGACGACGTCGCGGCGTTGAAGATGACCGCCGGCGTCTGCGACTGCTCGATCAGCGGTGCGACGGCCAGCGCGTTCGGCGTGAAGGTGAACCCGGCGAGGTAGTCGACCTGCTCGCGGATCAGAAGTTCCTGCGCGAGGGCACGGGCCTGCTCGGCGTTCGGGCCGCCGCTGTCGCGGAACAGGAACTCGATCTCGTGTTCACCTGCCGTCGTGCCATGCATCGCCTGATAGGTCTCGATCCCGTCGCGGAACTGCTCGCCATAAGTCGCGAAGGTGCCGGAGGCCGGCATGATGACTCCCACCCGGATGGTGTCCGCATCGGCCGCAACCGCGATTCCGGCGGCCATCGCTCCGGCCGTCAGCACGTTGAATTTCATGAAGCGCCTGTCCCGTTCTGTCTTGTCCTGCCCTCTGGCGGGCATCGTCCGTTCTTCAGGCGTCCTGTCGGCCGTTCCGGCAGGTGTGCCACTGGACGCCGCGGGGACTCTGCGGTCATCTGCGGCGACAGGCAAGCAAAGGAGACCACATGGCGGAGCTCGAGAAACGGATCGCACAAGGACGCGGCGACGAGCCTGCGGACATGGTCCTGCGCGGCGGCAAAGTGTTCGACCTCGTCACCGGCGAGATGATCGAGGGCGACGTCGCGATCTGCGGCGACACGATCGTCGGCCTCGGCCACGACTATGAGGGCAAGGAGGTGGTCGACGTCACCGGCCTGACACTGGTTCCCGGTTTCATCGACACGCACCTGCATATCGAAAGCTCACTCGTCACGCCGTTCGAGTTCGACCGCTGTGTCACGCCGCGCGGCGTGACGACCGCGATCTGCGATCCGCACGAGATCGCCAATGTCGTCGGCACCGCCGGCATCCGCTACTTCCAGCAGGCGTCCGAACATACGCTGATGGACATCCGCGTGCAGCTGTCCTCCTGCGTGCCGTCGTCGCACATGGAAACCGCGGGGGCGGAGATCCTCGCCGCTGACCTCGAATCGTTGATGAACCATCCCTCCGGCATCGGGCTGGCCGAGTTCATGAACTATCCCGGCGTCATCCACCGCGACCCGCAGGCGATGGACAAGCTCCGCCTCTTCGAAGGCGGCCACGTTGACGGGCACTGCCCGTTGCTGAGCGGCAAGGACCTCAACGCCTATTCCGCCGCTGGCATCCGGACAGAGCACGAGGCAACCTCGGCCGAAGAGGCGAAGGAGAAGCTTCAGCGCGGCATGCGCGTCCTGATCCGCGAAGGCTCCGTCTCCAAAGACATGCACGCGCTGCGGCCCCTGCTGACGGAGCGGACCTCCCCTTACATGTGTCTCTGCACGGACGACCGGAACCCGCTCGACATCGATGAGCACGGCCACCTCGACTACATGATCCGCGAGATGATCCGCCTCGGCACGCCGCCGCTCGCCGCCTACCGCGCGGCGTCGCTGTCCGGCGCCGAGGCATTCGGTCTCAAGGACCGCGGGTTGATCGCACCCGGACTACGCGCCGACATCGTCGCCATCGACAGCCTCGAGGGATGCAACGCGCAACTCGTCCTCTGCGCCGGCGTGACCGTGGGGCCCGATGCCTTCGCCGCCCGCGGCTCTGTCGAGCCGGTCGGCCGCCAGTCCGTTCACGCGCCGAAGGTCACGCCCGAAAGCTTCCGCGCCACCCGCAACCGCGAGGAGGTCGACGTCATCGGCATCCGCGAGGGGCAGATCCTCACCGATCACCTGACCAAGACGATCGCCATCATCGACGGTGACCAGCGCCCGGACCCGTCCCGCGACCTGATCCGGATTGCTGTCGTGGAACGGCACGGCAAGAACGGCAACATCGCCACCGGCTTCGTGAAGGGGTTCGGGATGCAGGCCGGAGCCATCGCCGGAACCGTCTGTCACGATCACCACAATATTGCCTGCGTCGGTGTCGACTACGACGACATGGCGCTCGCCACCGGGCGCCTGTCCGAGATCGAGGGCGGGTTCGTCGTCGCATCGGGCGGCGAGATTCTCGCCGAGCTCGCGCTGCCCGTCGCCGGTCTCATGTCCCTGAAGCCGTTCGAAGAGGTGCGCGACCGACTCGTCGCCCTGCGCGACGCGGCCAAATCGCTGGGCGTGACGCTCGAAGAGCCGTTCCTGCAGCTCGCCTTCCTCGCCCTGCCGGTGATCCCCGCGCTGAAGATCACCGATCGCGGCCTCGTCGACGTCACGAAGTTCGAGATCATCCCGTAGGGTGTGCCCCGAAGGGGGCGCACCATTACGTGCCAAACGGTGCGCACCCGACGTAGGGTGCGCGCTCGATGCGCACCCGCCGTCTATACCGCAACGAGGGATGGCAGACCCACCCCTCCTCCGATACCCTCCCCCCATGACCGATCTGCAGCAAACCATTGACCACCTCGACCGGCTGATCGCCTGGCCGACCGTGTCCTCCGACAGTAACCTCGCGCTGATCGAAGATTGCGCGGAGCGCCTCGACGCCCTCGGCGCGCGGGTCGAGGTCCACCGCTCCGCAGACGGGACCAAGGCGAACCTCTGGGCGACCTTCGGCCCGGACATCGACGGCGGAGTGGTGCTGTCCGGCCATAGCGACGTTGTGCCGGTCACCGACCAGGATTGGACGTCCGACCCATTCCGGCTCGCCGAGCGGGACGGGCTTCTCTACGGGCGCGGCACCTGCGACATGAAGGGCTTCATTGCCGCTTGCATGGCCATGGCACCGGTCCTTGCCGAACGTGCCACGGCCCGCCCCGTTCATTTTGCCTTCACCCATGACGAGGAAGTCGGCTGCCTCGGCGGTGCGGAGCTGGTGCACATCCTGCGCGAACGCGGCGTGACCCCCGGCGTGGCCATCATCGGCGAGCCGACCTCGATGCGGGTGATCGAAGGCCACAAGGGCTGCTGCGAGTACCGCACGAGCTTCACCGGTTTGGAGGGGCACGGCTCCCGCCCCGAACTGGGCGTGAACGCGGTCGATTACGCCGTACGTTACGCCGCCCGGCTCCACGCGATCAGCCACGAGCTGACGACCCGCGCGCCCGAAGGCTCCCGGTTCGAGCCGCCCTGGACGACGATCAACGTCGGCAAGCTGGTCGGCGGCCATGCGCACAACGTCATCCCCGGCAAGGCGCTGATCGACTGGGATCTGCGCCCCGTCGTCTGGGACGACGCGGAGTTCGTGAAGTCGGAGATGGCGGACTACGTCGCCCACACCTTGCTACCGGCGATGCAGGCGGTTCATCCCGGCGCGGGGATTTCCGTCGAGACGGTCGGTGAAGTGCCGGGCCTCGAGCCGATGGACCAGAACGAAGCGCGCGACCTCGTGTCCGAACTGACGGGCGCAAACGGCACCGACCTCGTCGCCTTCGGGACCGAGGCCGGCCTGTTCCAGTCTCTGGGCACATCGGCAGTGGTCTGCGGTCCCGGCTCGATCGAACAGGCGCATAAACCCGACGAATTCATCGCTCCAGATCAGCTGCAGGAGTGTCTGACCTTCCTCGACCGGCTGTCCGTGACGCTGTCGACCCCGCCGGGTCAGGCCGCCGACGCATAGCGACCGGGCGGCAGCCCGGCATGGCGCGAGAAGGCGACGCTGAAAGCCCGCGCCGATCCGTAGCCGACACGTCGGGCGATCTCCTCAACGCCGTGCCGGCGGTCGCCCAGCATGTGACGCGCGAGCGTCTTGCGCCAGTTCAGCAGGTATTCCATCGGCGGCAGCCCCACGACCTCGCTGTTGCGGGTGAAGAAGACCTACTGCGACATGCCCGCCTCGCGCGAAGTCGGCCACGTTCTTCTCGGGCGCAGAATGCATCGCGCGGAGCGGCAGGCTCCCTCGACCAGCTTCAGCTCGAGCGCGATGTCGCGGATACAGTCGGAAACCCAAATGCCGGACGCCTACAGCCAGCAGATGGAGCAGGTCGCAGCAGACGCGACCGGTCCGCTCACGCAGTCCCCCGACGTGGCCGAAGCCATCTATCGCGCGGCGACCGACCCGGCAGCTCCAATGAAGCTGCCGGCCGGCCGGCGCGGATGCCCGCGCTTGGGCGGCGAACGCCACCTGACGGCGGCGCGATCGCAGCCCAAGGCGCCTTGCCTTACTCCACGGTGTCGAGCGTCTCGCGGAACTTGCCGACGATCAGGTCGATGTCGGATTTCTCGGAGATGAACATCGGCGCGAAGATGCCGTTCTCGCCGGTGAATTTCACGTGGCAGCCGTTCCAGAACAGGTCGGACTGCATCTTCACGCCGCGCACACCCGGCACTTCGCCGGGGAACAGCTCCACCGCGCCCATCATCCCGATGGAGCGGATGTCCTTCACCAGCGCGTGGTCGGCCAGCGAATGCAGCGCCTCCTGGAAGTAGGGGGCGAGTTCGGCGGCGCGGTCCATCAGCCCTTCCTCGCGATAGATCGACAGCGCGGCGAGGCCGGCGGCGCAGGCACCGGGATGGCCGGAGTAAGTGTAGCCGTGGAACAGCTCGATCCCGCCCATCACCTGCTTGTCGGTCACTGTCTCGTAGATGTCGTCGCGCACGGCGACGGCGCCCATCGGCATGGACCCGTTGGTGATCGCCTTCGCCATCGTGATGATGTCGGGCACCACTTCGAAGGCATCCGCAGCGAAGGTGCCACCGACGCGACCGAAACCGGTGATGACCTCATCGAACACCAGCAGAAGACCGTGCTGATCGCAGATCTCGCGCAGCCGCTTCAGGTAGCCGACCGGCGGCGGCAGGCAGCCGGCGGACCCGCCGACCGGTTCGACGAAGACGGCAGCGATCGTCTCGGCCCCGTAATTGTCGATGATCCGCTGCAGATCCTCGGCCCGGTCGAGGCCACTGACCCGCTGACCCGGCACCTTCAGCTCCATCTCCGTCAGCGTGTGGCGCATGTGGACGATGCCCGGCATCGTCACCGGGAAGGCGCGGCGGTTGTTCACGAGGCCGGACAGCGACACGCCGCCGATGTTCACGCCGTGGTAGGCCTTCTCACGGCTCACGAAGTGGCGGCGGTTCTCGCCGCGCGCGGTGTGGTAGGCCATGACGATCTTCATCGCCGTGTCGATGCTCTCCGACCCGGAGTTGGTGAAGAAAACGTGGTTCAGCCCCTCGGGCGTGATCCGGGCGACCTCTTCCGCCAGCGCGAAGGCCAGCGGATGGTTCGTCGAGAACGGCGAGACGAAGGTCAGTTCGCTCATCGCCTTGTGGACCGCTTCGACGATCTTCGGGTGGCAATGGCCGGCGGGCGAGCAGAACAGGCCCGACGAGCCGTCGATGACCTTCCCACCCTTGTGGTCGGTCATCCAGACGCCTTCGGCCTGCACGACCAGCCGCGGGTCCTTCTTGAAACCCCGATTGTCGGTGAAGGGGATCCAATATTCCTCGAGCGAGTTGGTCTTGGCGTCGAGAGCCATGATAAGCGGCCTTTCGATAGGGGGTGAGTCGCCGGATGCTAGATCCGGCGCGACGCCGACGCCATACCCCGACCCGTCAAAACACGGCGGAACGGGCTCCGAACGAAGTGCCGGGCACCGCGGGCGAAAATGTCGCGGCCTCCCCTTTCGTTCGGTTTCGAAAGACGCATAGTGTGCGCCACAAGAGGAGAACTCATGCCATCCCATTCAGCGACATTCGCGGACCTGCGGGACGCGAGTGTATTCATCACCGGCGGCGGCTCGGGGATCGGTGCTGCCCTGACCGAAGGTTTCCTGCGCCAAGGCGCGAAAGTCGCCTTCATCGGCCGGTCCGACTACTCGGACTTCTGCGACAAGATGGAGCAGAAGACCGGCGTGCGCCCTCTCTTCGTGAAGGGCGACGTGACCGACACGGCGCGTCTGCGCGCCGCGATCGATGAGGCGGAGGCCGCGCACGGACCGCTCGACGTGCTCGTCAACAACGCGGCGAACGACCAGCGAACCGACCCGATGGAAGTCTCGGTCGAGGACTGGGACAGCATGATGGCGATCAACTTCCGCCATTACTTCTTCGCCTGCCAGCGGGCGGCGGAAAGCATGAAGGGCCGCGGTGGCAGCATCGTCAACTTCTCTTCCATCGCCCACGTGATGGGCGTGGACGAATTGAACGTGTACGGCCCCGCGAACGCCGGGATCGAGGGCATGACCCGTACCCTCTCCCGCAACTGGGGCAAGGACGGCATCCGTGTGAACTCGCTGCTGCCCGGCATGGTGCTGACCGAGGCACAGCTGGAGAAGTGGATCTCCGAAGAGGACCGCAAGAAGCACCTCGAGGGGCAGGCGCTGAAGCGCAGCCTCTACCCGGAGGACATCGTCGGGCCCGTCCTGTTCCTCGCCTCAGACGCGAGCGGCGCGATCACCGGGCAGGGGCTCATCGTCGACGGAGGATACGTCTGAACTCATGAGCAACCGTTGGATCGCCTGCGACTGGGGCACGTCCTCGTTGCGTGTCTGGGCCATGGATGGCGCGGAAGTGCTGGACAGCGCCCAATCCGGGCGCGGTATGGGCACGCTCACCCCCGGCGAGTTTCCCGAGGCACTGGCCGAGCTGCTGACGCCCGACTGGCACGGACCGGTCATCGCCTGTGGCATGGTCGGGGCGCGACAGGGCTGGGTCGAGGCGCCCTACGCCTCCGTTCCCTGCTCCGCTCTGCCGGAGGGGCTGACCCGTGCGCCGGGGGACCGGGACGTCTACATCATCCCCGGCGTCAGCCAGGATTCCCCCGCCGACGTGATGCGCGGCGAGGAGACGCAGGTTGCCGGCTTCCTCGCGTTGAATCCCGGTTGGGACGGCATCCTGTGCCTGCCGGGCACGCATACGAAGTGGGTGCATGTCAGTGCCGGCGAGATCGTCAGCTTCAAGACCGTGATGTCGGGCGAAGTCTTCGCCCTCCTCACCAAGCAATCCGTTCTGCGGCACTCGATGAAGGACGACTGGGACGACGAGACTTTCGCCGCCGCGGTTGCCGACACCCTGTCGCGCCCGGAACGCCTGATCTCCGACCTTTTCGCACTGCGTGCCGGTGACCTGCTGCACAATCAGCCCCATGCCCGGTCCCGCCTGTCAGGCTTGCTGATCGGGGCGGAGCTCGCCGCCACGCGCGCCTACTGGCTCGGTCAGCAGGTCGCCGTCATCGGCGCCGATGCGCTGTCGCGCGCTTACGTCGCCGCGCTTGGCGCGCAGGGCGCGCCCGCGACGCAGGCCAAGGGCGATGCCGTCACTCTCGCCGGGCTGACCGCAGCCTGGCGCCGCTGGAAGGACCCCAAATGACCCGCAACATTATCGCCATCCTCCGGGGCATCACCCCGGACGAGGCCGTTCCCGCAGCCGAAGCCCTGATCGCGGCCGGCATCACCAAGATCGAGGTGCCGCTGAACTCGCCCGATCCGCTCGACAGCATCGCCGCGATGGCCGGTGCCTGCGGCGACCGGGCGCTGATCGGCGCCGGCACCGTGCTGTCGCCGGAAGAGGTCGGGCGCATCGGCAAGGCCGGCGGCCGGCTGATCGTTTCGCCGAACTGCGATCCACGCGTCATCGTCGCCACCAAGGCCGAGGGCATGGAAAGCTGGCCCGGCGTGATGACCCCGACGGAGTGCTTCGCAGCGCTGAAGGCCGGCGCGGACGGTCTGAAGATCTTCCCCGGTTCGCTGCTCGGCCCCGACGGGCTGAAGGCGATCCGCGCCGTCCTGCCGCCTGGCACCCAGGTCTACGCCGTTGGTGGCGCAGGCCCCGACAACTTCCGCACCTGGATCGATGCCAGCGCCGACGGCTTCGGCATCGGCTCCGCGCTCTACAAACCCGGCATGAGCACCGACGACATCGCAACCCGCGCCGCTTCCATCGTGGCCGCCTACGACGAGGCCGTATCATGAATATCTACGACGAAACCTGCTGCACTCTCGGTGAAGGCCCGCTCTGGCATCCCGAGCGGAAAGAGCTCTTCTGGTTCGACATCCTGTCCAAGCGCCTGCACGTGAAGGGCCGGAGCTGGGACTTCCCGCACTATGTCTCCGCCGCGGGCTGGGCCGCCGATGACAAGCTGCTCGTCGCGTCCGCCGTGGGGCTGCACCTGTTCGACATCGAGAACGGCAATATCGACGATGTCGCGCCGATGGAGGCCGACAACCCGGTCACGCGCTCCAACGACGGGCGTGCCGACCCTTACGGCGGCTTCTGGATCGGCACGATGGGCATCAAGGCCGAGCACAAGGCCGGCGCCTACTACCGCTACTACAAGGGCGAGCTGCGCGAGCTCTTCCCGAACATCTCCATCCCGAACGCGACCTGCTTCTCGCCGGACGGCTCGACCGCCTATTTCGGCGACACGCCGGAGAAGAAGGTCTGGAAAGTCGCGCTCGACAGCGACGGCTGGCCGAAAGGCGACCCCGAGGTGCTGGTCGACATGGACGGCACGCCGCACAAGCCGGACGGAGCCGTCTGCGACAGCGCCGGCAACCTCTGGATCGCGGAATGGGGGTCGCATCGCGTGGCCGTCCACGGCGCCGATGGCACCTACCTCACCGCGATTGGTCTGCCGCCGCTCCAAACCTCCTGCCCCGCTTTCGGCGGCGCGGAGATGTCGACGCTGTTCGTCACTTCGGCGGCCGAGGGCCTGGACGACCCGCTCAACCCGCACCATGGCCGGACCTTCATGGTCGAGACCACGACGACCGGTCAGGCCGAACATCAGGTGATCCTCTGACATGGCTGATTTCGGAACGACCAGCGACGGCAGGGCTGTCGAAACCATCACCATCTCCGCCGGCGAGCTGACCGCGACTTTCATCACGCTCGGCGCGATCCTGAAGTCCGTGCGGCTTGACGGGGTGGACTACGACCTCACCATCGGATCGGACGATTTGTCCGATTACGACGGCGGCAAGATGTTCTATTTCGGCGCCGTCGTCGCACCGGTCGCGAACCGCTTTGCCGGCGCCAAGGCAAAACTCGACGGCGAGACGCTCGAGTTCGAGGCAAACCAGGCCGGCCTTCATCACCTTCATTCGGGCAGCGTCGGGACCTGGGCCAAGGTCTGGTCCGTCGCGGAGCAGTCCGAAAACCGCGTGAAGTTCGCGCTCGACCTGCCGGCCGGCGAGGGGAACTACCCCGGCAACCGCAAGGTGTCCGCCACCTTCAGCGTCGAAGCGCCCTCCACCCTGCGGATGGAGATCGAGGCCTCGACCGACGCGCCGACTTTCTTCAACGCGACGAACCACAGTTACTGGAACCTCGACGGCACCGGCGACTGGACGGGTCATTCGATGTGGATCGCGGCGGATCGCTACATGGAAGTCGATGAGAATGCCGCACCGACCGGCGCGGTGATCCCGGTCGAGGGAACGGACTTCGACTTCCGCGTCGAGAAGCCGGTGCGCCGGAACGAGCCGGACCTCGATCACAACTTCTGCCTGTCGGATGCACGGGTCGAGATGCGAGACGTGCTGCGGCTTCGCGGTCTGTCCGGGGTGACGATGACCATCGCCACGACGGAGCCCGGCATGCAGGTCTACGATGGCCGGGCCGGAACGCGGGCGAACGAGGGCGTCTACCAGGGGATCGCACTGGAGCCGCAGGGCTGGCCGGACGCACCGAACCACGATGGCTTCCCCTCGATCCGGCTGACGCCGGCGGAGACCTATCGCGCGATCAGCGAGTGGCGTTTCGAGAAGGGTTGATCGGGCTGCTCACTTAAGTGTTGCGGTGCGGGATTGATGCGCAGGTTCGATGTGCTGCCCGTCACCGCGTGCTGCCCCCTCACCCTGCCCTCTCCCCCGAGGGGAGCGGGTTCTGTTGCGCGAGGGAGCCGCTGGCGTGCGTGGGGTGCGCGCTCGATGCGCACCCTTCAGCTGTCATACGTTCAGGCACCACCGCAGGATCGCCTTCTGGGCATGCAGGCGGTTCTCGGCCTCGTCGAAGATGACCGAGTGCGGGCCATCCATCACCTCGGACGTCGCCTCGTCGTTCCGGTGTGCGGGCAGGCAGTGCATGAACAGCGCGTCGGGCTTCGCCTTCGCCATCAGCTCGGCATTTACCTGGTAGCCGCGCAGCTGGTTGTGGCGCCGCTCCTTCGCGGACTGCGGATCGTGCATCGACACCCAAGTGTCCGTCACGACGAGGTCCGCCCCCTCCACCGCCTTGTTCGGGTCGCGCTCGATCGTGACATTGGCGCCCTTGGCGCGGGCCTCTTCGATGAAGGCGCTTTCGGGGTCGAGCGGCTCCGGCCCGGTGAAGGTCAGATCGAAGCCGAACTGACCGGCCGCGTGAGCGAAGGAGTTGAAGACGTTGTTGCCGTCGCCGGACCAGACGACCTTCTTGCCGGCGATCGGGCCGCGGTGTTCCTCGAAGGTCATGATGTCGGTCATGATCTGGCAGGGGTGGCTGCGGTTCGTCAGGCCGTTGATGACCGGCACGTCGGCATATTCCGCCATGTCGAGCAGCGTCTGCTCCTCGAACGTCCGGATCATGATGAGGTCGACGTAGCGGCTGAGGACGCGGGCGGTATCGGCGATCGTCTCGCCATGGCCAAGCTGCATCTCGCTACCCGAGAGGACCATCGTCTGCCCGCCCATCTGGCGCACGCCGACGTCGAAGGAGACTCGCGTCCGGGTCGAGGGCTTTTCGAAGATTAGGGCGACCATCTGGCCGGCGAGCGGCTGATCATCATCCTGCGCGCCCTTGGGACGACCATTGCGCGCGTCCTTCATGGCGCGTGCATGGTCGATGATGCCCCGGAGTTCGTCCTGGTCCGTCTTGTTGATGTCGAGGAAATGTTTCATCTGTCTGTCCCTTGGTCCGGGTCGGACCGGGGGTTTTGCACCCCCGGACCCCCGCAGAATATTTGAAGCCCGAAGACGATCAGGCGTGCTTCGCTTCCACGCGGCTCGCAGCGCGATCCAGGCGGGCGACAGCCTCCTCGATCTCTTCATCGGTGATGATGAGGGGCGGCAGCAAGCGCACGACATTGTCGGCGGCCCCCACGGTGATCGTCTCTTCCTCGTACGCTGCGGCGACCACGTCGGTGTTCGGTGCCTTGCACTTCAGACCGATCATCAGACCGGTGCCGCGCACGCTTTCGAAGACGTCCGGGTGCGATGCGACGAGACCCTCCAGCTTCTGTCGCAGCAGGCCGGCCTTGCGGTTCACCTCGGCGAGGAAGGCGGGGTCGGAGACGATCTCCATCACCTTTGCACCGATCGCGCAGCCGAGCGGGTTGCCCCCGTAGGTCGAGCCGTGGGTGCCGGCGGTCATGCCCGACGCCGCTTCTTCTGTCGCCGCGACTGCGCCGAGCGGGAAACCCCCGCCGATGCCCTTGGCGATCATCATGATGTCGGGCGTCACACCGGCCCATTCGTGGGCGAACAGCCGGCCAGTCCGGCCGACGCCGCACTGCACCTCGTCGAGGATCAACAGCACGCCGGCGTCGTCACAAAGCGCGCGCAGCGCCTTGAGCTGGTCGTCGGGCATCGGGCGGATACCGCCCTCGCCCTGCACCGTCTCGACCATGACCGCCGCGACGTCGGCGTCCTTGACGGCGTCCGACAGGTCCGTGCCCCAGGGATAGGAGGTGAAGCCCGGCAGCAGCGGACCGAAGCCCTTGGTCATTTTCTCGGACCCCGCCGCGGCGATGGCGGCTGAGGAGCGGCCGTGGAACGCACCTTCGAACGTCAGGATGCGGGTCCGGTCGGGCTGGCCCTTTTCGTACCAGTACTTGCGCGCCATCTTCACGGCGAGTTCGCAGGCTTCCGTCCCCGAATTGGTGAAGAACACCGTGTCGGCGAAGGTGTTCTCGACGATCAGGTCGGCCAGCTTCTGTTGCTGGGGGATCTGGAACAGGTTCGACAGGTGCCAGACCTTGCTGCCCTGCTCGGTCAGGACTTTCACCAGTTCCGGGTGCGCGTGGCCGAGCGCGTTCACCGCGATGCCTGCGCCGAGGTCGAGGAAGCGTCGCCCGTCGGTCGTCTCCAGCCAGCTGCCTTCACCCTTCTCGAACGTGAGCGGGGCGCGGTTATAGGTCGGGAGGATCGACGGGATCATGACAATTGTCCTCTGGATAGGAGCCGAAGTGGTGCCGCACGGTGTGCGGGCTGTCAACTTGGGGAAGGACGCGCGCGAAGACACGACCGGCGCAATTCAGCGTCGGCGTCGGGTCGCAATATGGTGGCGCAGCGTCATGTCGTTGCCTTTAGACCGATCCGGCGCGCTTGGAAAGCCCGTCTTGCTTGCCTTGTCGGCGGCGTGGTCGCACTGTCGCCACGAACCGGGCAGCAGGGGTGAGGATGACGGAACTTGCAATCGACGCGCGCGGCCTCCGCCGGGAGTTCGGATCGGTGCGCGCGGTGGACGGGGTCGACCTTCAGGTGCCGCGCGGGGCGATCTTCGCCGTGCTCGGGCCGAACGGTGCCGGCAAGACCACGCTGCTGCGGATGCTGGCGACACTGCTGGCCCCCACCGGCGGCAGCGCGGAGGTTGTCGGGCACGACCTCGCGACCCAGCCGGGCGCGATCCGTGAACGCATCGCCATGACCGGGCAGTTCGCCTCGCTCGACGAGGACCTGACCGGCCGCGAGAACCTCGTCATGCTGGCGCGCCTGTGGGGATTCTCCTGGCGGCAGTCGCGGCAGCGTGCGGATGCGCTGCTGGCGGATTTCGACTTGTCGGATGCCGCGACCCGGCAGGTGAAAAGCTATTCCGGCGGTATGCGCCGGCGGCTCGACATCGCGGCGTCGCTGATCGTGACGCCGGAGCTTCTGTTTCTCGACGAACCGACGACCGGTCTCGACCCGAACGCGCGAGCCGGGGTGTGGCGTCTGATCCGCGGGCTGGCGCAGTCGGGCGTCACGATCCTGCTGACGACACAGTACCTCGAAGAGGCCGACCAGCTCGCCGGGCGGATCGCGGTCATCGACCATGGCCGCAAGATCGCAGAGGGCACCAGCCGCGAGTTGAAGGCGCAGACCGGCAGCGGCGTGCTGCATGTCGTGCCCGAGGACAGCGCGCAGGCCGAAGCGGCGCAGGCCCTTCTTGGCGAAGGCGCCAGCTACAGTGCCGAGGGCGGCGAGATCGCCCTGTCCGTCAGCGGAGCGGACGAGGCGCGGGCCAAGCTGGATGCCTTGGCCGCCGCGGGGATCGGGGTGGCCGAATTCTCGCTCGGCGCCCCGAGTCTCGACGAGGTGTTCTTCGCCCTCACCGGCAAACCACTCCCCGAGGAGGAGACCGCAGAATGACCGACCGGACCGTCACGCTTCAGAAGGTCGAGCGGCCCGCGCCGCCGTCGGCCGTGTCCAACGCGCTGGTGTTCGGCTGGCGTGCGGTGCTCAAGTTCAAGCACGTGCCGGAGCAGCTGTTCGACCTCGTCATGACGCCGATCATGTTCACGCTGCTCTTCACCTTCATCTTCGGTGGCGCGCTCGCGGGAAGCCCGGGCGATTACCTGCAGTTCTTCATCCCCGGCATCCTCGTGCAGACGGTCGTTTTCAACACGGTCTATTCGGGCATGGGCCTGTCCACGGACCTGTCGAAAGGCCTGTTCGACCGGTTCCGCTCGCTGCCGATCTGGTCGCTGGCGCCGTTCGCGGGGCTGATCGCGGGAGATGTGCTGCGCCACCTGATCGCGGGGGCGATCATTCTCGGTATCGGGCTGATCCTCGGCTACCGGCCAGACGCGGGGATCGTGGGCATGGTCGCCTCGATGCTCATGCTGATCGCGATCGGCTTCGGATGGGGCTGGATCTTCATCGTGCTGGGGCTGCTGATCCGGACACCGATGACAGTGATGACGCTTGGCTTCACGGTGCTGTTTCCCGTCACCTTCGCGAGCAACATCATGGTCGATCCCGCAACGATGCCCGAATGGCTTCAGGGCTTCGTTGCGGTGAACCCGGTGACGCTGATGACGACCGCGCTGCGAGGGCTGATGGCCGGCACAGCGACCGTCGGCCAGATCGGGCTGGCGCTGATTGCGCCGGCCCTGATGGCGGCGGTGCTGATGCCGGTGACGCTCTGGCTCTATCGGCGCAAGGACTAGGCCTTCAGACGGTAGCCTTTGCGCAGCCAGTACCAATCCAGGGTCAGGACGATCGTCGTGGCGATCAACAGCACCACGAGCCCCAGCCAGGGAGAACTGTCGGACACGCCGATCATCCCGAGCCGGATGCCGTCGATCATGTAGAACAGCGGGTTGTAGTGGCTGAGCGTCTGCAGGACACCGGGCAGCGCCTCGATCGAGTAGAAAGTGCCCGAGAGGAACGACAGCGGAGTCACCAGGAAGTTCGAGATCGCTGCGAGCTGGTCGAACTTCTGCGCGTAGATGCCTGCGATCAGGCCGAGGCCGCTCATGAAGGCGCCGCCGAGCGTGGTGAAGAGCACGACCCAGAGGATGTTGTGCGGCAGGATGCCCAGGAAGATCGCCTCGCCGAGCGCGATGACCAGCGCGACGAGAAGCCCGCGAGCCACGCCGCCGATGATGTAGCCGGCCATCAGTTCGGCGGCGGACAGCGGCGGCATCAGCGTGTCGACGATGTTGCCCTGCACCTTGGCCGAAGCCATCGAGGACGAGGTATTGGCGAAGGCATTCTGGATCACCGTCATCGCAAGGATGCCGGGCGCGATGAAGGTCGTGAAGGGCACGCCCATGACGTCGCCCCGGGTGGGGCCGATCGCGATGGTGAAGATCAGAAGGAACAGCGCGGCGTTGATGAGCGGGGCCATGACCGTCTGCGACCAGACGTTCATGAAGCGCATCACTTCGCGTTTTGCCAGCGTGCCCGTGCCGAGCCAGTTCACCCGCCCGAAGCGGCGGACGCCCATCTGCATGTCCGACATGTCGATCTCCCCAAAGACGTGCGCGGCCTTGAACCACCCGGGGGCGCTGGTGGCAACCTCGATTCAGGGTGCGGCCATGCTGCGACTCACGCGCGCTGCGCGCGGCTCGGTGCTTGTATCCGCCTGTACGTTGCATAGTATAGGGGACTGACATCAAAAATGCCGCGCGCGCGGGACTACGGACGCACGCGGCGAGCCACAGCCTAGAGGTACCGACATGTCCTGGACCGACGAACGCGTCGAGCTCTTGAAGAAGATGTGGAGCGAAGGCCAGTCCGCGAGCCAGATCGCCAAGGAGCTTGGTGGCGTCACCCGCAACGCGGTGATCGGCAAGGTGCACCGGCTTGGCCTCTCGAACCGCACCGGCCCCGGCGCTGCGCCGGCCGCCGCGCAGCCCGCACCGGCAGAACCCGCGCCACAGCCTGCGGCATCTGCCCCGCCGCGCCCGGCCGCTCCGAAGAGCAAGCCGCGCCCCGAGCCGGAGAAGCCCGCAGCACGTGCCGAAACGCCGGAGCCCGCCGTCCCGCCGATCAGCGCGGCGCGCAAGGCGATCATTCCGGCCGGTCAGCCGCTTCCACCGCAGCCGTCCGCGAACGAGATCAGCCCGGAGGCGCTCGCCAAGGTGAGCGAAGTGGAGAAATCCGCGAAGCGCATAAGCCTCATGGAGCTGACCGAGCGGACCTGCAAATGGCCGATCGGTGACCCTGCGACGCCCGACTTCTGGTTCTGTGGTCTGCCTGTTCAACAGGGCAAACCCTACTGTGAAGCGCACGTCGGCGTGGCGTTCCAGCCGATGTCGTCCCGGCGCGATCGGCGCCGCTGACCTATAGGAGGGGCTGGCGGGCCTGAACGGCTCGCCACCCGAAACCCGGTGTCAGCCGCAGTGGCGGCGCACTTCGCTGGATCGCAAGCCGGTCTCGACCAGCATGCAGCGATTACGGGCTTCGTAGTAGTAGCCGCTCGCGTACCAGCGCACGGCCTCGTCCTGATTGCCATTCGCGACGAGCCACGCACCACGCAGGTATTTCACGCCATAACGCAGGTTCGTTTCCGCATCGAGCAGGCTCGACGCGCCACCGCTGTGACCCATGGTAGCCGCCGTTTCCGGCAGGATCTGCATCAGGCCGTAGTACGGGCCGTTGCGCGCGCCGGGCCGATAATCGCTTTCCCGCTGGATGACCCTATGGATCAATGACGGCGGGACCTCGTAGAAATCGGCGTACTGCTCGATCAGGCTTCGCAGTTCACGGGTCTCATTCGGGTTCAGCCCCGCACCGCCGGTCTGGGCGAAGCTGCGGGAAGCGGGCTGGGGCGAAGCGCAGGCCGCGGTGAGCAGGACCAGGGCGGTCAGGAGAGCACGAGTCATCATATTTTCGAAATACCGCCTCGGCGAACCTTCGCACAGAAAAATTGAGCGGGATGGGCAAAGCTCCGCCTGTGCGGATTGACGCACCCATCTTAGCTGGTTAATGCAAATTACTGCAATTTTATGCGTGATTCTGCATGGACCTGAATAACCCCGATATCCGGCAAGCTCTGCTGCGCGATCGCCTTGGCGAGGGGCTGGTGCTTGTCGCGACCGACCTCGCGGATGAGTTCGGGGTATCGGCCGATACGATCCGGCGCGACCTGATCGGTCTGGAACGCGCAGGTGTCGCCGCCCGTGTGCGCGGCGGGGCCGTCCCGGTCTCTCCACCGGCGCGCCCCCTCAGGGAGCGTCGGCAGGACGGCGCCATTCCGTCAGAACTGGCCCGGCGAGCTGCCGAGCAGCTGCAAGGTGCGTCAACCCTGCTGCTCGACGGGGGAACAACTGTTCTGGCGGTGGCGGCGCGGCTCAGGCCACGCGCGGGCCTTCTCGTCATCACGCCCTCGCCTTTCGTGGCCGCGCTCACCCATGGCAACGGGATCGAGACGGTCGTGCTGGGCGGTCCGCTCAGCGAGCGGGGCGGCATCGCGGTCGGCCCCCGCGCAGAGGCGGAAGTCGCGGACGTGGCGGCCGACATCGCGCTGGTCGGCGTCTGCGGGCTGGAAGCCGACTTCGGTCTGGGCAGCGACGATCTGCTGGAGAGCACGCTCGTCCGCGCCATGTCCCGGGCCGCCACTCGCACCATCGCGGTAACCGGGCACGAGAAGATCGGCCGTCGCGCCCGCTACCGCACCTTGCCGCCGGAAGAGATCGACATGATCGTCACCGACGCCGCCCAACCGGACACTGCGCCGTTCCGCGCGAAAGAAATCGAGGTCATCAATGTCTGAGCTTCGCACGCCCCGGCGCGCCGTGGCCGCCATGTTCATGCTGAACGGCTCCCTCCTTGGCGCATGGGCGTCGCGTGTGCCGGCCTTCGTCGAGAAGTTCGGCGTCTCGGAACGCAGCCTCGGCCTTCTCCTGCTGTGTCTCGCGCTCGGCGCCATCGTAGCGTTTCCTTTCGCGGGCGGGCTGTCGGACCGGCTCGGGGCCGATCGCCTGACCCGCATCCTCGGCGCGGCCTTCACCGTCCTGATCTGTCTGCTGCCGGTCGCGCCGACCGTTGGGCTGCTTGGGCTGGTGCTGTTCCTCTGCGGGATGACGTTCGGCGCGATGGATGTCTCGATGAACGCCTGGGCAGCGGAGGTCGAACGCCATCTGAAGAAGCCGATCATGTCGTCTTTCCATGCGCTGTTCAGCCTTGGCTCGGGCCTCGGCGCTGGATCCGGCTGGATTGCGGCGGCGACGGGCACAGGAACACTGCCGCATTTCCTGATCCTTGCCGTGATCGCGGGCCCGCTGGCGCTCTGGGTCGCGCAGGTGCCGTGGAACTCGTCGCGCGGCGCCTCCGGTCCAGCCTTCGCCTTGCCCAAGGGTCCGCTGGTGCTGGTGGGTCTGTTCGCCTTCTGCTCATCGCTTGGCGAAGGGTCGATGGTGGACTGGAGCGCGGTGCTGCTTCAGTCGGTCTATGGCGCCACGGAGGCACAGGCGGCGCTCGGCTACGCGGCGTTCTCGGTGACGATGGTCGCGACGCGGCTGGCCGGCGACCGGATCACGACGGCACTCGGCCCCGTCAACGCCGGCCGCATCTGCGGGTCGGTGGCGGTCGTCGGCGCTCTCGTGGTCATTTTCGGAGGATCGCTTGCAACGGCCCTGCTCGGCTTTGCCCTGCTCGGTGTCGGCTTTGCGGTCGTCGTGCCGCTGGCCTTCAGCCGCGCGGCGAATGATCCGTTCGTGCCGCCCGGTCAGGCCATCGCCGGCGTCGCGACTCTCGGCTACGGCGGGTTGCTGATCGGACCGCCGGCCATCGGCTTCATCGCAGAGGCGACGTCCCTGCCGACGGCCTTCGGCCTCGTCGCTGTGCTGTCGGTCTGCATCGTACTCCTCGCGCCGACGCTGCGCCCGCCGGGCGAGCCGGCAGCCGGTGCATCGGCGCGGGAAGCCTGAGCGCTACTCCGCGACCAGCGCGTCGATGAGGCGCGCGGCACCCTGCCGGAACGGATCGACGGTCGGCAGGCCCATACGCTCCTCGATCTCGGACAGGCAGGCGGTCGCCTCCGCGTCGTCGAGCGCGGCGGTATTCACCGAAATGCCGATGATCTTGCAGTCGGGATTCGCGATCCGCGCGATGGGCAACGCCATGTCCCGCAGCGCCTCGAGCGAGGGAAGCTGATAGTCCGGCAGCCCGCGCATGTGGGTGCGCGTCGGTTCGTGCGCGAGAACGATCGCATCCGGTTGGCCGCCGTGGATCAGCGCCATCGTCACGCCCGAGTAGGACACGTGGAACAGGCTGCCCTGCCCTTCGATGTGATCCCAATGGTCGGGATCGTTGTCCGGCGTCAGCCACTCGACGGAGCCTGCCATGAAGTCGGCGATCACCGCGTCGAGCGGCACGCCCTCACCCGTGACGAGGATCCCCGTCTGGCCTGTCGCGCGGAACGTGCTCTTGAGACCGCGCTTGCGCATCTCCGCATCCATGGCGAGGCCGGTGTACATCTTGCCGACGGAGCAGTCGGTGCCGAGTGCGAGGCAGCGCTTGCCGGTCCGTTTCTTGCCGTCGGCGATCGGGTACTGCACGTTCGGCAGCCGGACGTCGAACAGCTCGCGACCGTGCTCTTTCGCGGCGGCGACCAGCGGCTCCTGGTTTTTCAGCAGGGTGTGAAGGCCGGAGGCGATGTCGAACCCTTCGGCGACCGCCTCGACCAGTACGTCCATCCACTTGTCCGAGATCACGCCGCCACGGTTGGCAACGCCGATCACCAGTGTCTGCGCACCGGCCTGACGGGCCTCGGCCAGCGTCATGTCGGGGATTTTCAGGTCGGCCTTGCAGCCCGGAAGCCGGAACTGGCCGACGGCGTTTTCCGGTCGCCAGTCGCGGATCCCCTGCGCGACCTTGGCCGCGAGCGGATCGGGAGCATCGCCGAGGAAGAGAAGGTAGGGCGTCTTGATCATGGAACCTGCCGTCGGTTGGAGTCTGTCCGTGCGGGGCGCACTGGCCGCATCCTCCGGCCCGTCCGCGTTCGGGTCAAGGAACCCCTCGCGGCCGATCCGTGCCGTCCCCGCTTTTCATACGTCTTCGACAGCATAGCCCGTTGCCCCGGCACGGCCAGCCGCACCGCCCGAAACCTGTGCTAGACTGGGACCGGGTTCATGGAGGATCGGAGATGATTCGCTTTGCTGCAGCCCTTTGCCTGTTGCCGGTGACGGCCCTCGCCCAAAGCGAATGCGCCGAGGGACAGGTCATGCCGGAACCGAGCGCCTGCATCGTCGGAAGCTGGATCGGCGAGAGTAACGCCGACGAGGTCTTCCAGGATTTCATCCAGTCGATGTCGGGCTCGGGCGTCACCTTCGATGCGTTCTCAGACTTCCCGACGTCGATCGGCCGCCAGATCTATGCCGACGGGTTCTACATCACGGTCCCGATGCACGTGAGCACGACGGTGACCGAGGACCGCGAGACGTCGTCCGGCCAGATGATCATGGACCTGAACCTGCCGACCGAGATCGGCCACATCTGGGACATCGACGGGATGCTGTTCTCCTGCGTTCTGCCCGGCATGTCGCCGACCCTGCATTTCGAGGGCCGGTCGGATGACGGCAGCAGCGGCTCGACCGACATCGTCCTTCAACCCGATGGCTACGTTGTCCCGACGACGGTGCTTTGCAACGGCGATTCAATGATCACGAGCTCGGAGTTGCCGGTCGGGACCGTGACGGTCCTGTGGGACAGGGTGCCCCAAAGCCGCTTCGGAGAGGACCTGCGCGCCCGGCTCGAGAGTGGTGGCGCGGGTCCGGAGGAGTAGAGCACGCGCGTCGAGTTGCTCCCGCCGTGGCAAATGCCATATAGAGCAGGCGTGCAACGATCGACCGGATAGCGGATGACCAACTACCTCGACTTCGAGAAACCCCTTGCCGAGATCGAGGGCAAGGCAACCGAACTCCGCGCGATGGCGCGGTCCAATTCGGAGATGAACGTCGAGGACGAGGCCAGGGCCCTCGACAAGAAGGCGACCGACCTGCTCACCAGTCTCTATGCCGATCTGTCGGCATGGCGGAAGTGTCAGGTCGCGCGGCATCCCGACCGGCCGCACTGCAAGGATTACATCGAGGCCCTGTTCACGGAGTATACGCCGCTAGCGGGTGACCGGAACTTTGCGGACGACCACGCCGTGATGGGCGGACTCGCCCGGTTCGACGGCAAGCCGGTCGTCGTCATCGGTCACGAGAAGGGCAACGACACCAAGAGCCGGATCGAACGCAACTTCGGCATGGCGCGGCCCGAGGGTTACCGCAAGGCGATCCGCCTGATGGACCTCGCCGAGCGGTTCGGTCTGCCGGTCGTCACGCTGGTCGACACCCCCGGTGCCTATCCCGGCAAGGGCGCCGAAGAGCGCGGCCAGTCCGAGGCGATCGCCCGATCGACACAGAAGTGCCTTCAGCTGACAGTGCCGATGGTGTCGATCATCATTGGCGAGGGCGGCTCCGGCGGCGCCGTGGCCTTCGCGACCGCGGACAAGGTCGCGATGCTGGAGCATTCGATCTATTCGGTCATCTCGCCCGAAGGCTGCGCGTCGATCCTCTGGAAGGACAGCGACAAGATGAAGGAGGCCGCCGAGGCGCTGCGCCTGACCGCGCAGGATCTTTATGAGCTCGGCGTCTGCGACCGGATCATCACCGAGCCCGTCGGCGGCGCGCACCGCGAACCCGAGACGACGATCACCGCCGTGGGCAAGGCGATCTCCGGGCTGCTGAAGGACCTGTCCAAGAAGAAGCCGGAAACGCTGCGCGACAATCGTCGCAAGAAGTACCTCGGACTTGGGTCCCGGGGGCTTGCCGCGTGATCCGCGCGCTCGTCCCGGCGCTGTTCCTCGCAGCCACGCCACTCGCGGCGCAGGACGAGGGACTGACCGGGCGGGCCGTGTCATTCGGCGTGCTGCTCTACGAGGACGGCAAGGAAGACAAACCGATCTTCCAGGGCGAGCGGCACGAGGCGGTTGTCGGCGACCATGTCGAGTACGGCCTTGGCGACGAGCCGCCCCAGAACGGGTGGGGCGTGATCCCGGCGGTGATCGACATCTCCGCGAGCCGGGTCGAGATCTCCTACCCCGATTGGTCCTACTCGGACACGTTCCCCGATGTCGGCTTCAACGGCTACGTGCTCGATTTCCTCGTCGACTGCGTGCTGTTCGATTCAGCGACCATCGACAAGCAGGCCTCGACCGGAACGCTGACCGACAAGGACGTCTTCGTGCGCGACGCCCGGCTCTATGTCGATGTGGGCGGGCAGACGTACGGCCCGGACGAAACCTTCGTCATCGAGCTGGAGGTCATGGACTGCCCGCTGTCCTGAGCCGCTCGCGGCTCAGCCTCTCACCACATCTTGCCTTGTGCGTATTCGGCGTATTCCCGGTCATAGACCGTCGCATCGAACTCCGGATCGACTTCCTTCACGAGGTCGCCCGCCGTTGGCAGTCCGGCAGTCTCATCCTCGCCCGACCATAGGCGCGACCGCATCAGCGCCTTGGCACACTGGAAATAGACCTCGCCGACCGAGATCACGATGACCGAGCGCGGGTGTTTGCCACGCTGGTCGAACGTCGCGGTGAGGTCCGGGTCGGCACTGATCTTCGCGGTGCCGTTCACGCGCACGACGTTTTCGCTGCCGGGAACCATGAACATCAGGCTCACGCGGCCGTCCCGCACGATATTGCGCAGCGAATCCATACGGTTGTTGCCCATCCAGTCCGGCAACATCAGCGTCGACGGATCGGCGATTCGCACGACCGGGCCATCGTCACCGCGCGGGCTGCCGTCGGTGCCTTCCGGGCCGACCGTCGTCAGCACGCAGAAACGGGAGCTTTCGATCCACTTCGCATAAAGCGGCGTGATCTGCGTGACCACCTTTTCAAGCGAGCGCGGAGACGCGCGTCCATAGAGCTCTTCGAGCGCGCTGACCTCAGTTATGAATTCCGTCATCGGTCTTCCTCCTCCCCGATCGGGGCAAAGCCGGCTTCCGCCATGAGCATGTTAGATCGTTGCTCTACCACGCGCGACAGCTCACCGAGAAACTCTGCCGACGTCAGTCCGGGCTCGATCGGATCGAGATACTCGATCACGGCGGTGCCGGGCTTGCGGTAGATGCCGGCGCGCGGCCAGAACAGGCCGACGTTGCAGGCCACCGGAACGCAAGACTTCCCCATCGCGTCATAGAGCGCGGCCGCCCCGATCTTGTAGGGCGCGGTGACGCCCGGCGCGATGCGGGTGCCTTGCGGATAGATGACGAGCTGGCCCGGGTCGGCATGACCGGCTGCGACATCGGCGACCATCTTCTTGACCGCCTGCGCCCGCTTGCCCCGATCCACCGGAATGCAGCCCATCCGCAGCGTGTATTGACCCAGCACCGGGGTGTAGACGAGCTCTCGCTTCATGATGAACTTCGGATGCGGCAGGCTGCCGAAGATCAGGATGATGTCGAGAAAGCTCTGGTGTTTCGCCGCGATGAGGACCTCACCCGACGGCGGCGTGCCGCGAACTTCGGTCTTCAGGCCGATCATCCACCGGGCGGTCCAGCGCACCCAGCGCGTGTAGGCCCGTGCGGCCCGAAACGCGCCTTCCTTGGTGGCAAGCGCGTAGGGGAAGAAGACGATGCCGAGCACCGCCATCGCGACATACATCTGTATGACGAACAGCAGCGAGCGTATCCACTGGATCGGGTTCATGACCGGGCCCTCAACATGCGCAGCGCCGCCGCGCGGGTCGCGCCGAATGCGAAGATGCCCGCCAGTGGGGGAACCAGAAGCGGCCAGAGCCAGCCGACCCCCTGGAAGCCGAGGCCGGTGAGGAAACCGCCGGCGGCCTCCGCATCCGGCAGCAGAAAGATGGCGAGCGCCCCAGCAGCCGTGCCGACGGCCGCTCCGGTCAAGGCGCGCAGCGTGAATCGGCGCACGAAGGCCCGCGCGATGTAGCTGTCCTGCGCCCCGACGAGGCGAAGCACACGGATCACCTGCTCGTTCGCGGCCAGCGCAGCCTGCGCAGCGAGGGTGATCATCGCAGCGGTCGAAGCCCCGATGAGGCCGAGCGCCAGGATACCGAGCGCCCTGAGCCGGTTCGCGGCGCGCACCAGCGGTTCGCGCCAGCGCGTGTGATCGTCCAGCACCGCGCCCGGCACTTCGGCCTGCAAACGCGCACGCAGACCCGCGGCGTCGAACCCGTCACCGTCTTCGACGATTTCGATAAGTTTCGGGATCGGCAGCGACTCGACCGGCAGGTCGGGCCCGAACCAGGGTTCCAGCAGCGCCTTCGCGTCGTCGTCGGTCAGCGGCCGCGCGGAGGCAACGCCCGGTGTCGTCTCCAGCACCCGAACCGCGGCGGCGACCTGTGCATCGGCCTGCCCCTCGGGCGCGGAAATGCGCAGGGTCGACGTCTGCGCCAGCTCCGCCGACCATCGATCGGCGAGCCTGTCGGTCGCCAGCGACAGCGCCAGTGCGAAGACTGCAAGGAACGCCATTGCGCCCGCAGTGAATGTCGTCAGTCGCGCGGTGAAGCCCGTCGGGGGCACCGCCCGGTCGGCCTGCGGATCGCCCGACAGGACCGCGACGAAGGCGCGCAGCCAGTTCAAAGGTCCGCCCCCGCCGCCATCAGCTTGCGGTCGCGCAGGCGAAGCACCCGCGCCTGTACCTGCGATTTGGCGGCGCGGATCAGGGCGAGGTCGTGGGTCGCGACCAGCACGGCGTTGCCCATGCGGTTCAGCTCGACCAGCAGTGCCATAAGGCGCTGCGACATCTCCCAGTCGATGTTGCCGGTCGGCTCGTCCGCGATGATGACTTCCGGCGACATGATGACGGCGCGGGCGAGCGCGGCACGCTGTCGTTCGCCGCCAGACAGTTCCGGCGGGAGCTGGGACGCCTGTTTCGACAGGCCCACCCAGCCGAGCAGATCGTCGAGATCGGAACCGACCTCACCACCGCGCCCGGCCACGGTCAGCGGCAGGGCGACATTCTCGGCTACCGGGAGATGGTCGAGGAACTGACAATCCTGGTGGACGACGCCGATGCGACGGCGGGCAAAGGCCACGGCGTCGCGATCCATGTTGCGCACGTCCTCGCCGAACAGGCGCACATCGCCCGACGTCGCGACGAGCTCACCATAGCAGAGCTTCAGAAGCGTGGTCTTGCCCGCGCCCGACGGGCCGGTCAGGAAATGAAACGATCCCGGCGCCAAGGTCAGGGAGAGATCCGAAAAAAGCTCTCCGCCGCCATAGGTATAAGCGACGTTCTCCAGCTCGATCACCTGGGGGCCCCTTTTTGATGAACACGCCCCTAATGCCGAATCCGGAGACCGGTTTCAATGACACGCCTTGACGCTGGCGATAAGCAGCAGGCTTTGCGAAACTGTTTGTCGTTGTTACACATGGTGTTGACGGCGGGAAAATCGGCAAAGCCCGATGGGCAGTGAGGAATACGGATGCGGCTGATCTGCCCCAATTGCGGGGCGCAGTATGAAGTGCCTGACGATGTGATCCCGGATTCCGGGCGCGATGTGCAATGCTCCAACTGCGGCCAGACCTGGTTCGAGTCGCCCGGCGGCTCGGTCGCTGAAGAGGCGAACCCCGAACCTCCGCCGCAGGCGGCGACGGCCACGAAGCGGCCGCCCCCACCCGATCCGGAGCCCGAACCCGAACCCGAACCGGAGGATCATCCGGAGCCGGAGCCCACGCCCGAACCGAACCGCTCGGAAGACCTGCAGCCCGACCCGGAAGCGCCGGTCCCACCCGCTACAGCAGCACGGGAACGGCAGCGTCGCGGGCTCGATCCCGAGATTGCCAATGTGCTTCAGGAGGAACGGCGCGACAGCGAGGCGCTGCGCCGCCGTCCGCCGCCCGATCCGATGGAAAGCCAGACGGACTTCGAGCTCGACCAACCGTCGGACGGTCGCCAGAAGCGGGTGAATCGCCTTCATGGAGCGCCGGAGAAGGCCCCCGCCGGCTCGGACGCGTCACGCCGTGAAATGCTGCCCGACATCGAGGAGATCAACTCCTCCCTCCGCTCCACGGGGGAGCGGATGATGCCCGAGTCGTCGGAGACCGAGGCAGAGGCGGTCGCCCGCGAGAAGCGCAAGGGGTTCCGGCTCGGCTTCGGGATCGTGCTGCTGATCGCGGCGGCGGCGATCATGACGTATCTGCGCGCACCCGACATCGCCAACGCGGTGCCGGCGGCGCAGCCAGCGCTTGAATCCTACGTGACGACAGTGGATCGCGGACGGGTCTGGCTGGACCAGACCGTGCTCTCGCTCCTTGAACGGATGGAACAGGCCGACAGTACCGAGCCGGCGGTGGAGTGATCCGCCGTCAGAACCGGTCCAGCAGGCGCTCGAGGTAGTCGCGTTCGACCTCGGGCCGAAGCTGATCGGACGAGCGGCGGCGCAGTTCTTCCAACAGTTCTTCCGCGCGACGATAGATGTCCTCGCCCTGAAGCAGGTTCTCATCGGTGCCGTAGCGCCCGGTGTCGCCAAGCTGCCGGCCAAGCGGATCCCGGCGCTGCGGCTCGACGCGTCCGGTGGCGTTCTCACCGTCCGCCTGCCCCTGACCGGGCTGCTGGTCCTGCTGGTTCTCTGCAAGCGCGTCGCCGAGGTTGCGAATGCCCTCGCGCAGCGCATCCATCGCTTCGGCCTGCCGGTCGATGGCTTCTGGGATATCGCCGTTCTCCAGCGCATCCTCGGCCCCGTCCATCGCCTCACCCGCCCGGTCGAGCGAGCGGCGCGCCTCGTCAGCGGCATCACCGCCGAGGTTCGGCAGATTGCCCTGCTGGCGGTTCAGTTCCTCGCGTAGCGCGCGCTGACGCTCGGCGAGTGACATCTCGCCACCTTCGCCGTTCTCGCCGCCGGTTCGACCGTCCTGGGCGTCGCCGCCCTGACCCATGCCTTCGCCCTGCTGCTCACCCTGCTGGCCCTGTCCGTTTTCGGCCTGCTGTCCGGGTTGCTCGCCATCCTGCGGCTGACCCTGCTGCCCTTGCTGGCCCTGGCCGAACTGTTCCTGCAGATCGCGGAACGCCTCGTCGGAGAGGCCCTGCTGGTCGCGCAGCGTCTCGGACAGATCCTGCATCGATTGCTGGCCCTGACCCTGCTGGCCGGGCTCGCCCTCGGTGACCTGCATGTTCTCCATCAGCTGGTTGAGCTGATCCATCAGCTCCTGGGCCTCGGCCATGCGGCCTTCTTCCATGAGCTCCTGGATCCGGTCCATCAGCGCCTGAAGTTCGTCCTGCGAGAATTCAAAAGTTTCCTGCGCCTGCTGGTCGGGCTGGTCGGTGCCGTCCTCGCCGTTCTGGGCCTGCTGCTGTTCGGCGAGCATCCGGGTGTAATCGTCGACCGCCTCGCGCAGCTCCTGCATGAGCTCCTGGATTTCCTCTTCGGAGGCACCGTTGCGCATGGCTTCGGCGAGGCGTTCCTGCGCGCGGCGTAGTCGTTCGCGCGCATCGGCGAGCGAGCCGTCCTCAAGCTGAACGGCCAGGTCCCAGAGCGCCTCGGCGATCTCGTCCTGGCTTTCGGTCGTCATCCCCTCGCGCACGGCGCTGTCGAGCTGCCGGGTGATGTAGTTGAGGCGAAGATAGCTGGTTTCCGAGCGGATGATGTCGCCGGGCCGGTTGGCGACCGCCTTCAACAGGTCGGACACGCGGCTGGCGTTCTCCTTGGACCAGAGCAGGTCGCGCCGCAGTTCGATCACCGCTTTCGCGACCGGCTGGAAGAAGCGACGACCCGGAAGCGACATCGCGTTCGGCTCGGACACGCCGGTCTGCTCCAGCCCGTCCTGAACCTCCATCGTGATGGTCACGGGCAGGTTAGCGAAGGGATGCTGCGAAAAATCGTCGATCATCGCCTCGTCGAAATCGGCGCGGTCGCCGGAGAACGGCATAGGCAGATCGACGATCAGCGGATCGCGCGGCTCCGGCTCCACCGACAGGCCATAGATGCGGTCGATCGCTTCGAGGTCGAGCTCGATGATCGCCCGGCCGGAGGAAACCGCGTAATCGTCGCTCGCGTGAAATGGCAGGGACATCTCACCGTAGGCCTCGACATCGGGCGGGCCGGTGATCTCGACCGTCGGGGCGGCGTCCTGCTGGACGGTGATGTCCCAGCTCGCACCGCCATCACCGTCGATGGTGATGCTGCCGTTCTGCGCGACGTCGAACCCCTGCTCGCGCATCCCGATTTCGGTCGCGGCCGGTGCCTCGGGCTCGTCGGTCTCAACTGGCGGCGGAGGAGTGCCCGAAACGCTCTCGCTGACGCTCAGCGCATCGGCGTCACCATAGAGGCGAAGCGTGACTCTCGCGCCTTCGGTCACGGCGACGGAGCCGGGCTCGATGTCGTTGAGGTATAGCGTCGGCTTGCCGGTGTAGGACGGCGGTTCGATCCAGCCTTCCCAGACCGGCCCGGTGGAGAGCACGCGATCCCCACCACCCGGCGTCATGTCGGCGACGGAGCCGACACGCAGGATGGAGCCGAACAACAGCGCGGCGACGAAGACCAGCAGCGCCATGTAACGCAGGCCGTAGGGGTCGCGGGAGGAGACGCGCAGGTCCGGCTGCACCGCCCTGGCGGCTTTCGAGCGTTCCTGCATCCGCGCGACGTGGGCCCGCCAGACGCCTTCGGACCCCGAATCGCCCGATCCGATGGCTTGAGTGTCGGCGAGCGCGGAAATCGGACGGCCCGGCATCGCCGCATCCACGCGTTCCAACGCATCGACCTTGGACGGCCAGCGGAACCGCCGCGCGCCCTGCCAGAGCGTCACGAGAAGCGCGATCACCGCGACGATGCCAATGCCCCAGAACAGCTCCAGCGGCATCCGTTCGTGCCAGCCCATCATCAGCGGCGCGAGCACGAGGAACAGCACCGTCCACGTCGGCCAGAAGGCACGGGTTACGCGCTCGGCGACGAGTCCGGCACGCGTCAGCGCGACGGGCAGCCTCAGGTGGCGGAGGTCCTTGAGAAGATCGGTCAGTGCGCTGCTCCCCGGGGTTCGGTCTCAGCGTAGAGACTTCAGAGCCACTCTGGAATGCTATCGCGGGCGATCATCTCTTCATAGGTCGGGCGTTGGCGAATAACCGCGAATTGATCGCCGTTGACCAGCACTTCGGGGATCAACGGGCGCGAATTGTACTCGCTCGACATGACCGCGCCGTAGGCCCCGGCGGAGCGGAAGGCGACGATGTCTCCTGCCGAGAGCGGCGGCATCGGGCGGGCCCTGGCGAAGGTGTCACCGCTTTCGCAGATCGGGCCGACGATGTCATAGGGCTGCGATTGTGTCCCGGCTGCCGGTTCGATGAGCGGCACGATGTCGTGCCAGGCGTCGTACATTGCGGGCCGGATCAGGTCGTTCATCGCCGAATCGAGGATCAGGAAGTCGCGCCCCTCGCCCGATTTCACGTAGATCACCGAGGACAGGAGGATCCCGGCGTTGCCGGCGACAAGGCGGCCCGGTTCGATCTCGATCTCGCAGCCAAGGTGGCCGACGGTCCGTTCGATCAGTGCGCCGTAGTCGGTCGGCAGCGGCGGGACCTCGTTGCTGCGCGTGTAGGGAATGCCAAGCCCTCCGCCGAGGTCGAGCCGCTCGATCGTGTGTCCGTCTGCGCGGAGCGCCTCCGTCAGCTCGGCCACCTTGCGGTAGGCCTGTTCGAACGGGGCGAGCTCGACCAGCTGAGACCCGATATGGACGTCGATCCCGACGGCCTTCAGACCGGGAAGCTGGGCGATCTCGGCATAGACCTCGCGGGCACGCGCGATCGGAATGCCAAACTTGTTCTCGCTCTTGCCAGTGGCGATCTTGGCGTGTGTCCTGGCGTCGACGTCGGGGTTCACGCGCACGGTCACTGGCACTTCGACCCCCAGTTCGGCGGCGACTTCGGACAGCGCCAGCATCTCTGGCTCGCTCTCGAGGTTCACCTGCCGGATGCCGCCTTCGAGCACCATCCGCATCTCTTCGCGCGTCTTGCCGACGCCCGAGAAGACAATCCGCTCCCCCGGAACGCCGGCAGCCTTCGCCCGGGCGTATTCCCCGCCCGACACGACGTCCATGCCTGCCCCGGCATCGCCGAGCAGCTTGAGGATCGCGACGTTCGACAGCGCCTTCACAGCGTAGCAGACGAGGTGCGGCATCGAAGAAAGCGCCTCGTCGAACAGGCGATAGTGTCGAAGCAGGGTGGCGGACGAATAGACATAGGCCGGGGTGCCGACCTGCGCCGCGATCTCGCGGAGCGGCACGTCCTCGGCGAAGAGCTCGCCGTCACGGTATAGAAAATGGTCCATCTGGTCCCCGACGCCTTGTTCGGAAACGCTCTTACAGGTCGAGCGCGCGGGCGGAAAGTGACGGACTGATCCGGATTGATCGGCTTTACTGATCAAAACGTACTTTATGATGAATTGGATTGTGCAGCAAAGGGCGCCTACCTATGGGACTGGCAATGTCGGGCATTCCCATGAACATCACGACTATCCGTAGACCTTCGATCTGGTTCGGTCTGCTGCTGACGGCGACCATCGCCTGCGGTGCCTTCGCCCTGCGGCAGCTGCCGGGTATCGGCGTGCTGTCGCCGCTGATCCTGTCGATTCTGATCGGCATGGCGATCCACAACAGCGTCGGCACGCCGTCGATCGCGCGGCCGGGCGTGACCTTCAGCCTGAAGCGCCTCCTGCGGCTGGGGATCATCCTTCTTGGCCTTCAGCTGACCGTGTCGCAGGTCATCGCGGTGGGTTGGACGGGATTGGGTATCATCGTCGTGACCCTCTCCTCGACGTTCCTGTTCACCAAGTGGCTCGGTCATCGGCTCGGTTTGCCGCGGCAGCTGACGGAGCTGATCGCAGCCGGGACCTCGATCTGCGGTGCATCGGCGATCATCGCGACCAACACAGTCACCCGCGCGAGGGATGAGCATGTCGCCTACGCCGTTGCCTGTGTCACCGTCTTCGGCTCGCTGTCGATGGTGTGCCTGCCGCTTCTCGGAGGCGCGCTCGACATGGGCCCGAAGGCCTATGGGCTCTGGACCGGCGCTTCGATCCACGAGGTCGCGCAGGTCGTCGCCGCGTCCTTCCAGCAGGGCGACGAGGCCGGCCAGTTCGGCACGGTCGCCAAGCTGACGCGCGTGATGATGCTCGCCCCGATGGTCTTGTTGCTCGGCGCCCTCGCGGCGCGGCGCGGCGATCGGAGCGGTGGAGGCGCACCGATCCCGTGGTTCGTCTTCGGCTTCATCGCGATGGTCGGCGTGGCATCCACCGGCCTGCTGCCCGAGGCCCTGACGCCATGGACCAACGGGCTGACGCAATTCCTGCTGGCGATGGCGCTCGCAGCAATGGGGCTCGAAACGGACCTGCGCAAGCTGGCGGCGGAAGGCCTGCGGCCCGCACTGCTTGGCGCGGCATCGTGGATTTTCATCTCGGGCGTCGGGCTGGGGCTGATTCTGCTGACGGGGGCCGGCGCTCCGTGACTCTCGAACAGCTTCGTATCTTCCTCGCCGTCGCGGAGCGGGAGCATGTCACCCGCGCCGCCGAGTCCCTGAACCTGACGCAGAGCGCCGTAAGCGCGGCGATCTCCGCGCTTGAGGCCCGGCACGGCGTCAAGCTGTTCGACCGGATCGGGCGGCGCATCTTCCTGACCGACGCCGGGCGCGGCTTCATCGGAGAGGCCCGCGCCGTGCTCGGCCGTGCCGCGCTGGCGGCAAGGATGCTGGAGGACACGGCGGAACTCGCACGCGGACACCTGCGCATCGCGGCGAGCCAGACGGTTGCGAACGACTGGCTCCCGGCGCGGCTTGCCCGGTATCGCAAGAGCTACCCGGGGATCGAGTTGCACGTCCGAATCGGCAATTCGGTCTCGGCGGCCACGGCAGTTTCACGACTGGAAGCCGACCTCGCGGTGATCGAGGATCATGCCGGGGACGAAACGCTCGAAGAGACGCTTCTGACCAAGGACGCGATGCAGCTGGTCGTCGCGGCCGACAGCGACGGTGCCGCGCTTGCCGATCCGCTGGCGGCCGACTGGGTGCTGCGGGAGACAGGCTCCGGCACCCGCGCAGTGTTCGACGCCTGGCTTGCCGGGCGCGGGGTCGACGCCGATGCGCTGCGAAACCCGCTGATCCTGCCGTCGAACGAAGCCGTCCGCGCCGCTGTCGAAGCGGGCGCCGGGGCGTCGATCCTGTCGGAGATGGTGGTCGGCCGCTCGATAGACGCTGGCCTGATCCGCGCCCTGCCCGCCGAGCTGCCGCACCGACACTTCCGCCTGCTGCGTCACCGGGAACGCCCCTTCACCCGCGCGGAAGCGGCCTTCGCCGCCCTCGCGTCGGATGGCTGAGCAGCCTCAGACCGGGCGAGTCCGCAGAAACAGGTAGAGCGGGAAACCGCAGCTGACCCCGATGCAGAATGTCGCGGGGATCGCGAGCAGTGCCGACCAGTTGCGACGAACGAAGGTCTCCGCAAGGATCCAGACCACCAGCGTCGTGCCCGCGATCATCAGGTCCCATGCCATGCCCTCGACCGCCGGGTTGGCGACCCAGAGGTCCAGCATCCCGACAAAGCTCGCCCCCTCGCTGCGGAGGTAGGTGACGAAGAAGTACATCGGGTGCACCGTGCCCCAGATGGCGAGCGCGAGGTAGATGATCCTGAGCGGCGACACCTAGAGCGCCCCGATCCGGCCCGGTTCCGGACCCGTGCCGCCGGCAGGACGCTCCGGCTCGCCATCGGCGCCGCAGGCGGCCAGCAGGACCAGAGCGATCACCGCGAAAAATCTCACGACAACGCCTCCTGCCACAGCTTCACCTGCTCGCGAACCCGCGCGGGCGCGGTGCCGCCAAAACTCATGCGGGAGGCGACGGAGTTCTCGACGCCGAGCACGTCGAACACGCCCTCGGTGATGCCGGAATGCTCGGCCTGCATCTCCTCCAGCGAGAGGTCCGGCAGGTCGCAGCCCTTCCCCTCGGCCAGTGCGACGAGCGCGCCGGTGACATGGTGCGCCTCGCGGAACGGCAGGCCCAACTCACGCACCAGCCAGTCGGCGAGGTCGGTCGCGGTGGAGAAGCCGGAGGCAGCGGCCCTGCGCAGGGACTCCCGGTTGGCCTCCATGTCGGCAACCATTCCGCCCATGGCACGCAGGGCCAGCAGCAGGTTGTCGGCGGCGTCGAAGACCTGCTCCTTGTCCTCCTGCATGTCCTTGGAATAGGTCAGCGGCAGCCCCTTCATCACGATCGTCAGCGCGACCTGCGCGCCGAAGATGCGGCCGATCTTGGCGCGCAGAAGCTCCGCCGCGTCGGGGTTCTTCTTCTGCGGCATGATCGAGGAGCCCGTCGTCCAGCGATCCGACAGCGTGACGAAGCGGAACTGCGCGGAGGACCAGATCACCAGCTCTTCGGCGAGGCGCGACAGGTGCATCGCGCAGATCGACGCGAAGCTGAGGAATTCGAGTGCGAAGTCCCGGTCCGACACGGCGTCGAGCGAGTTGGCACAGGGCGCGTCGAAGCCGAGCGCCTCCGCCGTCATGTGGCGGTCGATCGGGAACGACGTCCCGGCCAGCGCGGCGGCCCCGAGCGGCGACTGGTTCATCCGCCGCCGACCGTCACGCAGCCGCGACAGATCGCGCGAGAACATTTCGACATAGGCGAGCATGTGGTGGCCCCATGTCACCGGCTGCGCGGTCTGCAGGTGCGTGAAGCCCGGCATCACCCAGTCGGCACCGGCATCGGCCTGCGCGACCAGAGCCTTCATGAGCGCTTCGAGCACACCCTCCGTCTCGTCGTACTGGTCCCGCACCCAGAGCCGGAAGTCTGTCGCGACCTGATCGTTGCGGGACCGTCCCGTGTGCAGCCGCTTGGCCGGCTCGCCGATCAACGCGGTCAGCCGGGATTCCACGTTCATGTGGATGTCCTCGAGCGCGGTGGAGAATTCGAAGGTCCCCGCCTCGATCTCTGACAAGACGGTGAGCAGCCCTTTCCGGATCGCCTCGGCATCGTTATCCGTCAGGATGCCTGTCGCTGCCAGCATGGCGGCATGGGCCCTCGAACCGGCGATGTCCTGCGCCGCCATCCGTTGGTCGAACCCGATCGAGGCGTTGATCGCTTCCATGATCTGGTCCAGACCTCCGGCGAAGCGGCCGCCCCACATGGCGTTCGAGGTATCGGTCATGATCAGGAGGACCCCGCGATGAAAATTGGTTCCGGGCCGATGTATACGCAGCCCCGCGCCGTTGCAATTCACGGAGTCCAGCCATGAAGTCCGCCCGTATCGCCGCCGCCGTCGGTCTTGTCGCCATCCTCTCGGGCGCCGCGATCTGGGCGATGACGACCCGCCTGGATCCGGAGCCCGTCGCGGTCGCACCTGCCGAAAGCAGCTCGCTGCGCGTGGCCGAAAGCAACGGAGAGACGCCCGCCGCGTCCGGTGACATGCGCAAGCTTGTGATGCACGACACGCCGCAGCCGGTGCCGCTCGACGTGACGTTCGAGACGGTAGATGGCAGCGAAGGCACGCTCGGCGACTACACCGGCAAGGTCACGCTGGTGAATTTCTGGGCCACATGGTGCGTCCCCTGCCGCGACGAGATGCCGGCGCTGTCGCAACTCCAGTCCGACCTCGGCGGCGACGACTTCGAGGTCGTGACCATCGCGAGCGGCCGCAACCCGCCCCCGGCGATGGAGAAATTCTTCGAGGAGATCGGAGTCGATAACCTCCCCCTTCACCGCGATCCGACACAGGCCCTCGCCCGGGAGATGGGCGTGCTGGGCCTCCCGATCACCGTGATCGTCGACCGGGAAGGCAACGAACTCGGCCGCCTTCAGGGCGGCGCGGACTGGGCGTCCGAGGACGCGAAAGCCGTGGTAGAAGGGGTTATCGGCGGATAGGGGCTCCGGCAGGGCCGCCCGGATCAGGCGTGGCCCGCATCCCCGGACAGCAGCAGCGGATCGACACCAAGCGACTTCAGCGCTGCCGTCCATTTGTGCTCGTTCGCGCGCCCGAAGATCAGGTCGTCGCGCGGCTCGCAGGTCAGCCAGCCGTTCTGGCCGATCTCGTCCTCGAGCTGCCCCGGCCCCCACCCCGCATAGCCGAGCGCGAGGAGAGAGCTTCGCGGACCGCGCCCCTGCGCGAGTTCCTCCAGCACGTCGAGCGTCGCGGTCAGGCCGACTTCTTCGTCGACGGCGAGCGTCGCCCCATCCGAATCGTAGTCTGCCGAGTGCAGCACGAACCCGCGCGACCCTTCGACCGGACCACCGTAGTAAATGCGGATGTCACGCGTGTCGGGGCCCGACGTGATCTCGAGCTGTTCGAGAAGGTCGCTGAACTTCACCTCGGGCGTGGGCTTGTTGACGATGAGCCCCATCGCGCCGTCATCGGAATGGGCGCAGATGTAGACGAGGGCCTGATCGAAGCGCGGGTCGCCCATATCGGGCATCGCGATCAGCATCTTGCCGGAGAGCGTGTCGGGTTGTTCTATCATGGTCCCAAAATGTGTCGCCCTGCCGCCACTGGCAAGGGTGGCTCTCGTCCGCTCTCTCCGCAACGTGACTTCCCATCCGGTCGGCGGACCATATTCTCCGCCGCATGCTACGTGCCCTGACGCTCGCCTGCGGCCTCCTCGCCGCCGCCCCGCTTCCCCTCGCCGCCGAGGTGCCCGACGGAGTCGTCTCCGTGCGGTTGCTGCCCGGCTGGCGCACCGACACCGGCACGCACATGGCCGGCCTCGAGATCCAGCTCGCGCCGGGCTGGAAGACCTATTGGCGTGCGCCCGGTGACGCGGGGATCCCGCCGAGTTTCCAGTGGTCGGACGTCGACAACGTCTCCGCGATGAACCTCCACTGGCCGGTGCCTGAAGTGCATCACATCAACGGGATGCGCTCGATCGGCTACACCGGGACCGTGGTCATCCCGATAGAATTCACCGTCGGCAGCACCGGCGTCGCCCATATCGGCGGCAACGTGGAGCTCGGCGTCTGCTCGGACATCTGCATGCCGGTCGAGGTCCCCATTTCCGCCGATCTCCCCGTCGGCGGCACTCGCGAGCCGGTCATCATCGCCGCGCTCACCGACCGGCCGCTGTCGGGGGCGGAAGCCGGGGTGCGGTCGGCGAACTGCAATCTCTCCACCAGGAGCGGTGACATGGTCCTGCGGGCAGAGATCCGGATGCCGCCCGCCGGCAATGGGGAGGAAGTCGTGATCGAGTCGGGATCGCCCTCGCTCTGGGTCGGGGATCCGATGGTGACCCGCTCCGGTGACAGCCTGATCGCCGAAGCGCCGATCGCGCCAATGAACGGCGACGGGATCGCGCTGAACCGCTCCGCGGTGCGTATCTCCGTCTTCTCCGGGACGCGCGCGGTCGAGATCGACGGCTGCTAGACTGGCCTGCGCCGCATCGCCCAGGCCAGCGCACCAACCAGATAGACCAGCAGCAACATCAACATCACCACGGCGAGGAACAGCGCCAGCATCATTGCCGTGCCTGTCACCTCGAACGGCAGGACGGCCTGTACCTGGGACAGCGGCGCGCCGGTGACGAGGACCGGTGCCAGCGTCACGCCGAAGACGGCGAGCGCGCCGACAGCCGCCACGGCCGTGGGCCAGCGCACTGCTCCCGTCCTGGACCGCAGCGCCCGCCGGGCCGAGGCGGTCTGCTTGGACACGTCCTGCTGAATCGCCAGCAGCGCGGGCACCACCATCAGCACCAGCACCATCCCGAAGCCCAGCCCGTAGACCAGCGTCACGACTGTCGGCATCAGGAACTGCGCCTGGCTCGACGTCTCGTACATCAGAGGCGCGAGGCCAAGAACGGTAGTCAGCGTCGTCAGCAGCACGGGCCGCAGCCGGTCGGCCGCGCCATCGATGATCGCCGGGATCAGGCCGCGTTCCTCGGCATATTCGTCGATGGTCGATACCAGCACGATCGAGTCGTTGATGATGATCCCGATCATCCCGATCAGCCCGACGATGGAGAACATGCTCATCGGCATGTCCCAGAGGTAGTGCCCCCAGACCGCGCCGATCAGCCCGAAGGGGATGATCGCCATGACGACCACGGGCCGCGTCCAGCTCGAGAAGATCCATGACAGGGTGAGGTAGATGCCGAGCAGCACCAGAACCGTGCCGTTGCCGGCGTCGGAGAGGAAGTCACGCTCCTGCTCGGCGAGGCCGGAGAGGTTCGTGTCGATCCCGTAGTCCGACTCGATCTGCGGCAGGATGTCGTCGTTGACCAACTGCATGATTTCCGCCGCACGGTCGGCATCGTCGTCCGTAAGATCACCGTTGACGGAGATCAGCATCACACCGTTCTCGCGCCGGAGGGTGGAAAAGCCCGTCCGGCTCTGCACCGTCACGATGTCGGACAGGGGCAGGTAGACGCCGTTGTCCGACCGCATCAGCGTCCGGTCGAGGAAATCCGCCGTCAGCTCTTCCTCCGGCAGCTCGACACGGATCGTGGCGGAGCGCACGCCGTCAGGATAGCTCGCCGCCTCGATGCCGCCGAGGCGGTTGCGCAGCACGTTCCCGATCCCGTCGATAGAGTATCCGAGCGCCTGTCCCCGCGGCGTGAGGCTGAGAACCAGCTCTTCCTTGTCATAGGCGAGGTTATCCTCGACGGCCGTCACTTCGGGGAATTTCAGCAGTTCGCCCTTCAGCGCCTCGGCGGCCTGCTTCAGCGTGTCGGCATCCGCGCCGGACAGCTGGATGTCGAGGTCGTCGCCACCCGGACCGGAGCCCCAGGACCGGAAGCTGACCGTTTCGGCCATCGGGTGCTGCACGACGGCATCCTGAAGGTCGGACACGAAGGCGAAGCTCGAATAGGGCCGCAGGTCGGCCTCGATGAGTTCGATGGAGATGGAGCCCAGCTGGTCGGGGTCCTTCGTGTCCGCCCCCGACAGTCCGCGACCGGCGTTGCCGCCGACTTCGGCAATGACGTAGTCGACCGGGTTGCGGCCGTATTCCTCTTCGTATTGCGCGCCGAGGTCGGCGACCGCGCGCTGCATCTCCTGCATCATCTCGAACGTGTCGTCGCGCGTGGCGCCCGGCAGCATCGCGAAGTTGCCGGACACGGACCCCTGCTCGGGCGAGGAGAAGAAGCGCCATTGAACGTCACCTCGGATCAGCAGGGCCGCCTGGCTGGCGAGCAGCAGCACGACGAGCGCGATGACCGGGTATCGGGCCCAGACGACGCCGGCCATGAAGGGCCGGAAGATCGTCCGGCGGAACCAGAGGAACCCCCGGTTCACCACGCGCGAGGGAATATCGTACCAGTGCCCCGCAGCGGCGGAGGCGACCGAGTGACTCATGTGATTGGGTAGGATCACGAAGCACTCGACTAGGCTGGCCATCAGCACGACGATCACCGTGAAGGGAATGTCGGCGATCATCTCGCCGAAACGCCCCCCGATAGCGGTCAGCCCGAAGAAAGCTATGACCGTCGTGATGGTCGAGGAGAAGACCGGCAGGAACATTCGCTTGGCCGCGTTCTCTGCCGCGTCGACCGGGTTCTCGCCGAGCCGCCGGTGCCGGAAATCGGTGTGCTCGCCCACCACGATGGCGTCGTCCACCACGATGCCGAGCGTGATGATCAGCGCGAAGAGCGAGATCATGTTCAGCGTAAGCCCCGCCATGTGCATCAGCGCGATGGCAGCCAGCATCGACACGGGGATGCCCGCTGCCACCCAGAACGCGGTCCTGGCATTCAGGAACAGGAACAGCAGCAGCACCACGAGGCCGAGGCCGGTGAGCCCGTTGTCGAGCAGGATGTTGAGACGACCGGTAATCATCTCCGCCCGCGTGCGGATCAGCTCGATCGACACGCCTTCGGGCAGGCTCGCCTGAAACTCGCGCGCGGTCTCTTCGACCTGTGCCTGCAACTTGATCGCATCGCCGAGCTCGGAGCGGCTGACGCTGATCGTGACGGCGGGATCATCGCCGACGAAGTAGGCGCGTTCGCGATCGACACCTTCGACATAAACGTTGGCCACGTCGCCGACGGTCAGCTCGCTCCGGTCGTCGTTGGAGCGCAGGACCACGCTTTCGATCTCTTCGGCCGAGCGTTTCTCGACACCCGTGCGCACCCGAGCGGCGCCGGCGACTTCACCGGCAGGTGCCGTGTCGGCTTCCGATGCGATGGCGTCGGCGATCTCGGCCATGGTCACGTCATGCTCGACAAGGGACAGCGACGAGACCTGCACGATGGTCGAGGGCGCCGCGACGCCCTGGATCGAGGTCTGTGTCACACCGTCCTGAAACAGGCGGAGCACGAATTCATCGGCAAAGCGGGCGAGCTGGTCGATGCCGACCGGGCCGCGGATCACGACGTCGGTCACGCTGTCGGTCCAGCCGCCGGATCGGACCTGCGGATCGTCCGCGGCCTCGGGGAGGTTGGACACGCTGTCGACCGCGTCCTGCACGTCCTTCGCCGCAACCTCCATGTCCCAGCCCGGCTCGAACTCCAGCTGGATGCGGGCACTGCCTTCGGACGAGCGCGCTGAACTGTCGGCGACGCCCTGCACGGCAAGAAGCGTCGGCGACATGACCTGAACGATCGCGCGGTCGACATCCTCCGCTCCGGCCCCGTCCCACGAGACGGACACGGAAACGCTGTCGACCACGACGTCCGGGAAGAACTGCGCCCGCATGCGCGGCACGGCCATCAGGCCCGCGACGATCATCAGAACGAGGACGAGGTTCGCCGCCGTCCGGTGCCGTGTGAAATAGCCGAGGATGCCGCCGCCACTCTTGCCCGATGCCGCCATAGTGTCAGCTCCCCATCCGGCGTTCGAGGCGGTCCACCATGTCGGCGGGCACGTCGTCACGCTCGAGCTCGGAAAGGATGCGAGTCTTCGCATCGTCCGGCATCTGCGCACCCTCGACGTAAGCGACGAGGCGGGCGCGCCGGTCGGGTTCGAGGCGGATCATCGCGGGCGTCGGGGTGACCGTGTCCGCCGCGGCGTCCGTCGTCGGCGGCAGGATCGGGTCCACCCGGATGCCGGCGCCAAGCAACGGGGAGCGCTGCGTGACGATCAAGGCGCCGTCGAGGTGCTCGCCCCGGATCAGCACGTCGTCGCCCTGCCTGCGGAGGAGATCGACCCCCACGACTTCGAGACGCTCTTCCTCGCCCACGACCAGCACGGTGCTGTCAGCGGCAATGGCCGTCGAGGGCACGCGCGCCACCTGTTCCAGTTCCGGCTCCGAAATCGTCACCGTCACGAAGTCCCCCGGCCGCAGGCCCGGTGTCTCGTCGAGGCTGGCGAACAGCAGTCGGCCCGTCTGACCTTCCGCGACGCTCGCACTCTCGCGGCTGATCGTGCCGGTCGCCGTCAGGTCGACCCCCGCCACATCGAGCGCGACGGTCACCGGCGCATCGCGCAGCCGGCCGTTCTCGTCCAGCAGGCGGGCATATTGTGAGGTCGAGACACGGAACGACACCTCGAGCCGGTCGGGATCGACCAATGTCGCGACGGCCTCGTTGGCGGCGACACGTCCACCTTCGACCACGGCGACGTCGGTCAGGGTGCCGGAAAAGGCGGCGTGCAGCTCGGTATCGGCGAGCGCGCGCTCCGCTTCGGCAACGTCGATCTCGGTCCGGTCGATGGTCGTCACCGCGAGGTCGATCCGTGCTTCGGCATTCGCCAGCGCCTGCCGGTTGGTGAGGACGGACGCCCGCGCCGAGGACAGCGCGAGTTCCGCTTCCTCGACGGCGGCGGCGGTGCCGACGCCCCGAGCGCTAAGGTCGTTCTGGCGGTTGAGCGCGGTTTCGCGCAACGTCCGCTGCTGCTCCGCCGCGGTAAGTTCATCCTCCGCCAGCGTCAGCGCCCGCTCCGCGTCGCGCAGTTCCGCCTCGGCATCGCGAAGGTCGGCGCGGGTCCGGGCGAGCGCGGCCTCAGTCTCGGCACGATCGACCTGAAGAAGCAGTTCGCCAGCTTCGACGGTGCCGCCCTCCACGAAGTTGTCGCTGGCTTCCGTCAGGACTCCGCCGACCGGCGTGCGCAGATCGAGCATCCGCTGACTGCGCAGTTCACCGAACACCTCGAGCTCCGGCTCTACCGTGCCGGCCTCGTAGGGAACGACATTGACCGACAGCACACGTTCACGCTGCTCGAAACTGCGCGGTTCTGCGGTCAGTCGCGTCTCGATCGCGTCGAACACCGTCCTCCCCGCGATTGCCACGAGCGCGATGGTCGCGGCCAGAAGAAAGATGCCGACAAGGCTGCGGCGCAGAAATCTCATTGATCGGATCCTTGAAGGGCTTCGGAAATTAGGACTGTTTTACTTGGAAAAGTCTACCGGCCACCGCCTTCAACGATCCGTGTACAGCTGTCCGTCGCAGGAATTCGTGACGCTTCGCCGAAAACTTTGACGATCGCGACCAGCTTTTCTGCAGCCGCAAACTGGACCTCCGACCACGGCAGGCCTAGCGTCGCGCCGAACTACGGAGAGAGACATGGCGACTGGCACCGATATCCGCACTTACTACGACGGACGCTGGCACGACGGGGACGTGATGATCATGCGCGCCGCCGACCACGGGTCCTGGCTCGGGTCGTCGGTGTTCGACGGCGCGCGGTCGGTGAACGGCCTGACCCCGGACCTCGAAGCGCACTGCGCTCGCGTGAACCGCTCTGCCGAGGCGCTCATGTTGAAACCACACGTACCGACAGAAAAGATGGTCGAGATCGTGCACGAGGGCCTCGCCGCCTATCCGAAGGACGTCGCCGTCTACATCCGTCCGATGTACTGGGGCATCGACGGCGGAATGAGCGCGATCGTACCCGGTGACGGACAGCCCGGCTTCGCGATCTCGCTGGAGGTCGTCCCGATGGCCGCCGCGACGGATGCGATCAAGGTGACGACCACGAAGTTCCGGCGTCCGGTGCTTGAGAGCGCCGTCGTCAACGCCAAGGCCGGGTGTCTCTACCCCAACAACGCGCGGATGCTGGTAGAGGCACGGTCGAAGGGCTTTCAGAACGCGCTCGTCGCGGACGCAATGGGCAACCTTGCAGAAAGCGCGACGGCGAACGTGTTCCTCGTCAAGGACGGGGAGGTCTTCACGCCGATCCCGAACGGGACGTTCCTCGCCGGGATCACGCGGGCGCGGCATATCTCGAACCTGCGCGCGGACGGCGTGAAGGTGCACGAAGTGGTGCTGAGCTTCGACGATGCCCGCAACGCCGACGAGATTTTCCTGTCGGGCAACATGAACAAGGTCACCCCGGTCACCGCGTTCGACGACATCAACTACCAGATGGGCCCGATCGCGCGCCGCACGCGCGAGCTCTACTGGGACTGGGCCGCCAGCGGGGCCTGACACACGCCATGCTTGCCGGGGCCGGTGCGGGGCGTCATGCTCCGCCTCAGGGGAGTCTACAGATGCGCAAGTTCCTGGTCGTCCTCGACGACAGCCGAGAGTGCCTGAACGCCATGCGCTTCGCCGCGATGCGGGCAGCGAAGTCGAAAGGCGGCGTCACCGTCATCTCGATCATACCGCCCGACGAGTTCAATCACTGGATCGGCGTCGGCGACATCATGCGGGCCGAAGCCCGCGAGCGGATCGAAGTCCACTTCGAGGTCTACGCCAAGTGGATGCGCGACCGGCAGAACGTCGATCCCGAGCTCGTCATCCGCGAGGGCGAAGTCGTGCCCGAGCTGCTCGACTACATAAAGGAAGACCCGCAGATCGGTGTCCTCGTGCTGGGCGCCTCCGCCGACAACAAGGGCCCCGGCCCACTGGTCAGCCAGCTCACCCGGAGCGCCGGAAGTCTGCCGATTCCGATCACAATCGTGCCCGGCGACATGTCCAAGGAAAAGCTCGAAGCCATCACCTGACGGGGGTCGAAGCTCCGTATGAAGGGGTCGAACCCCGATCCGACGGCAATTCCAAAACTGAACAGTTCAGTCTGCAAAAATGCGCAGCCTCTTTTTCGGGGTATGTAAAATGCTTCTGACCCTTCTGAACTGATCAGTTCAGTGCGCCGATCTGGCAGGTTCTGTGCGGTGGGGGACAGAAACCCGACCCCGGTCGGTAATTTTCGTTTTCAAGAGCCCCGACCCTCACCACAGACGACGATTTTTCGTGAGCTTCCAAGGCCTTCCCGAAACGGTCCAGGGACCCGATCTGTGTTCTCGTCGACGGCACGAACCGCTGTCGAGCCAAACACAAGACCGAAACCCAAATCTATCGAGAAGAGAAAATCACATGTCCAAGTACATCCTCTCCGCTGCCGTCATCGCCCTGACCACCGCTGGTGCCGCCTCGGCTGACAGCTACTTCACCTACCTCGGCACCCAGCAGCCGGGCAACGTTGTCGAACTCGGCACCGTCGTCTCCGAACTGCCGGGCTCGGTCGAACTGTTCGACTACCGCGGTGGTGAAGCCGGCGCCCTGATCGGCTCCACGGCCGTTGCCGCCGGTGCGAACTCCGACGTCCGCGTCCGCGTCAACACCGAGCCCCGCGCCGATGTGCTCGCCGTCCTGACCGCTGCTGACGGCACCGTCCTGAACGAGACGCGCGTCGACATCGACCGCAACTAATCTGATGTCTCGTTCCGTTGAACGGGCGGCCAACTCCCTGGCCGCCCGTTCGCGATTCCGGGCCTCCGACCCGGTGAATACATATCTGGAATGATTCTAATTACCCTTGACCGGAGTGGTCCGAACACGCATATGCTGACCCAACCCCGAGAGGAATGTAGCGATGTTCATCCAGACTGAATCCACGCCGAACCCCGCGACGCTGAAGTTCCTGCCCGGCCAGTCGGTTCTCGACACCGGAACGGCAGATTTCGCCTCTCCCGAGGCGGCCGCGACGTCGCCCCTCGCGAAGCGCGTCTTCGCTGTCGGCGGCGTGACCGGCGTGTTCTTCGGAACCGACTTCGTGACCGTCACGAAGGACGACGCGACCGAGTGGGACCACATCAAGCCCGCCATCCTCGGCGCGATCATGGAGCACTACCAGTCCGGTGCCCCCGTGGTGGAAGGTGCCGACGGCGCCACCGGCCACAAGGAGCATGTCGGCGAGGACACCGAGATCGTCAACCAGATCAAGGAACTGCTCGACACCCGCGTGCGGCCTGCCGTGGCGCAGGACGGTGGCGATATCACGTTCCACGGTTTCGATCGCGGAATCGTCTACCTGTTCATGCAGGGTGCCTGCGCCGGCTGCCCCTCCTCGACCCTCACCCTGAAGATGGGGATCGAGAACCTGCTGCGCCATTACATCCCCGAAGTGGTCGAGGTCCGGCCCGTCGCGGCCTGATCCGTGACCGCAGGACAGACCGATACCGGGCGCCGTCAGACCGGCGCCCGTTTCATGTCCGGCAGGCGCCTGTTCCCGTGATCCTAGCCTTCGACACCTCCGGCCCGTGGATCGCCGCCGCGCTCGGCACGCCCGGAGACTTCCGCGTGGTCGTCGAAGAGATGAGCCGTGGTCAGGGCGAACGGCTGCTGCCACTTCTTGAAGACCTGACCGGCGGTGACTGGAACAGAATCGAAAAGATCGGTGTCGGCGTCGGCCCCGGCAACTTCACCGGCATCCGCATTGCGGTCGCCGCCGCTCGGGGCCTTGCCTTGGGCCTCGGCAAGCCGGCGATCGGCATCGACGGGTTCGAGGCTTCGGCCCGTGCTGCCGGTCGCGGCGGTCCGGTCGCCCTGCCGGCGCCGCGCGGGATGGTACATCTCGGGGGTGGCGGTGGAGCCCCGCGCCTCGTGACCGAGGCGGAGGTTCCGAAAGATACGATCGGCGCCGCAAGTCCCCACGACCTGGTTCTGGCGATCGGAACACTCGCCGCCGAGCGGGCGCCGGGCCAACGGCCTGCACCGCTCTATGTCCGACCGGCGGACGCGGCGCCGCCCTCCGACCCGCCGCCGGTCATCCTGCCGTGACACCCGAGGACCTCGCCCGCCTGCACGCCGCCGCGTTCACGAACACCCGGGGCTGGTCGGCGGACGAGTTCGCCTCCCTCCTCGCATCGACTGGCGTCACGCTCTACGGCGACGACCGCGCGATCCTGCTTGTGCGGGAGATTGCCGGGGAAGCCGAGATCCTGACGATCGCGACAGCCCCGAACCATCGCCGAAAGGGTCTCGCCCGGTCACTGCTCGAGTCCTTTCATAGCGAAACGACCGCTCTGGAAGTTTTCCTCGAGGTCGCCGAGGACAACCATGCCGCGAAATCGCTCTACACCACGCTCGGATACACCGAAGCCGGACGTCGACGTGCCTACTATCACCGCATCGACGGTATGGCGGTCGACGCGCTTGTCTTTCGGCGTCGGGCGGAATGACGCACCGTCATCGCTCAAACCGGGTGCAATCGCCTGATCACAGGGCAACACGCTCGGAAAAAGCAGTTGACCCTCCCACGCACGCATTGCCTTATCCCTACATGATCCGGAAAGCCGGCTCAGGAATAACAGGGCGCCACGCAGCGCCCGAAATTAACCGACCTGGGAGACCTGAATGACTTTCATGCCCAAACTGCTCGGCGCCGCCGCAGCCCTGGCTCTGACCGCCGGAGGCGCGCTCGCCGACCCCGCGCTGATTTTTGACCTTGGTGGCAAGTTCGACAAATCCTTCAACGAATCCGCCTTCAACGGCGCACAGCGTTGGGCGGAAGAGACCGGCGGCTCCTACAACGAAGTCGAACTCCAGTCCGACGCTCAGCGTGAGCAGGCCCTGCGCCGCTTCGCCGAGAACGGCAACAACCCGATCGTGATGGCCGGCTTCTCCTTCTCCACGCCGCTCGCCGAAGTCGCGCCCGACTACCCGGACACGAACTTCGTCATCATCGACGGCGTGACCGAAGCGCCGAACGTGAAGTCGATCATTTTCTCCGAGCACGAAGGCTCCTACCTCGTCGGCATGCTCGCCGCGATGGCCTCCGAAACCGGCACCGTCGGCTTCGTCGGCGGCATGGATATCCCGCTGATCCGCAAGTTCGGCTGCGGCTACGCCCAGGGCGCCCTCGCCGCCAACCCCGACGCGACCGTGATCGCCAACATGACCGGCACCACGCCGGCCGCCTGGAACGACCCGGTCCGCGGCTCCGAACTGACGCTGGCCCAGATCGGCCAGGGTGCTGACGTCGTCTTCGCCGCCGCCGGCGGCACGGGTGTCGGCGTTCTTCAGACCGCTGCCGACGAAGACATCTACGGCATCGGCGTCGACGCCAACCAGAACTACCTGCACCCGGGCCAGATCCTGACCTCCATGACCAAGCGCGTGGACAATGCCGTCTACGACGCCTTCATGGCGGGCGAGGACATCGAAACCGGCCTCACCGTTCTCGGCGTTGCCGAGGAAGGCGTCGGCGCGGCGGTGGACGAGTACAACGAAGAGCTCATCACCGAAGATATGTCGGCCGCTCTCGAAGAAGCGCGCGCCGGTATCGCCTCGGGTGAAATCGAGGTGCACGACTACACCTCGGACGAGACCTGCCCGGCCGTCGATTTCTGATCCGACCCACCGGCACGTTTACGGGGCCGCGCTGCTTGTAGCGGCGCGGCCCTTTCCATGAAGGGCGCAACATGACCGATACCCCCGCGATCGAACTGAAGGGCATCTCCAAGTCCTTCGGGCCAGTTCAGGCAAACAAGGACATCTCGATCCGCGTGATGCCCGGCACGATCCACGGGATCATCGGCGAGAACGGCGCCGGCAAGTCGACCCTGATGTCGATCCTCTACGGCTTCTACAAGGCCGACTCCGGCGAGATCTTCATCAACGGCAACAAGACCGAGATCCCCGACAGCCAGGCCGCGATCAGCGCCGGCATCGGCATGGTCTTCCAGCACTTCAAGCTGGTCCAGAATTTCACTGTCCTCGAGAATATCGTGCTCGGCGCAGAGGACAGCGCCCTGCTCGGCCCCTCGCTCTCCCGCGCGCGAAAAGAGTTGCAGAAGCTGGCCGAGGAGTACGAGCTGAACGTCGATCCGGACGCTGTGATCGACGACATCGGCGTCGGCATGCAGCAGCGCGTCGAGATCCTGAAAGCGCTCTATCGCGGCGCCGACATCCTGATCCTCGACGAGCCGACCGGCGTGCTCACCCCGGCCGAGGCGGACCACCTGTTCCGCATCCTCGAAGGGCTGAAGCGCGAGGGTAAGACAATCATCCTCATCACGCACAAGCTGCGCGAGATCATGGAGATCACCGATACCGTCTCCGTCATGCGGCGGGGCGAGATGACGGCCACCGTCAAGACGGCCGAGACCTCCCCGCCCGAACTGGCGGAGCTGATGGTCGGCCGCAAGGTGCTGCTGCGCGTCGACAAAACGCCGGCGAAACCCGGCGAGAAGATCGTCGAGGTCAGGGATCTGAACGTCACCGACGACAAGGGCGTTCACCGCGTGAAGGGCGTCAGCTTCGAGATCCACGCGGGCGAGATCCTCGGCATTGCCGGGGTCGCCGGCAACGGCCAATCCGAGCTCCTCGAAGTGCTCGGCGGCTACGAAATTGCCACTGGCACCGTTATGATCCGGGGCGAGGAGATCGACCTCACCGGGTCGAAGTCCGATGGCCGCTCGCGCCGTCTGCGCGGCATTTCCCACGTTCCCGAGGACCGCCAGCGCGAGGGTCTCATCATGGATTACCATGCGTGGGAAAACGTCGCCTTCGGCTACCACTACGACAAGAAATACGGCGCCGGCCCCTTCATGAACCATAAGGCGATCCGTGAGGATACCGAGGGCAAGATGAAGCGTTTCGACGTGCGCCCGCCCGACCCCTCGCTCGCCGCGAAGAGCTTTTCCGGCGGCAACCAGCAGAAGATCGTCCTTGCCCGCGAGATCGAGCGCGACCCCGACCTGCTGCTGGTCGGCCAACCGACGCGCGGCGTCGACATCGGCGCGATCGAGTTCATCCACCAGGAAATCGTGCGGCTGCGCGACAAGGGCAAGGCGATCCTTCTCGTCTCGGTCGAGCTGGACGAGATCCTCGGCCTCTCCGACCGGATTGCCGTCATGTTCGACGGCAAGATCATGGGGGAACGCCTTCCGTCCGAAACCGACGAACGCGAGCTTGGCCTGCTGATGGCCGGGATCACCGACACCAAGGGCGCGCACGGCTACGAAGAAGTCGAAGACCACCTCGCGGAAAGCCACGGGGACGTCCGCTGATGGCGGCGAAGCTCAAGGGACAATGCTACTGCCGCGCGGTGACCTACGAGGTCGAGGACGCCTTTCGGTACGCCATGATTTGCCACTGCAAGGATTGCCAGCGGACGACCGGTTCGGTGAACAAGCCCTTCGGCGGCGTGCCGGTCGCGGAGTTCGAGGTGACCGAGGGCAAGGGTGCCCTCGCCGTCTACGGTGACGCCAGGAACCACAACGCGTTCTGCGGGCACTGCGGCTCGCTCCTCTACTCGCTGGTGCGGGACGGGGAGTGGGTGCACGTGACCTACGGCACGCTTCTCGACACACCGTCGCAATTGCCGACGGACCATATCTTTGCCCGGTCGCGGGCAGCGTGGGAGGTCATCGGCGACGACCTGCCGCAACACGACACTTTCCCCGGAGCGGAGGCGCGAGACTGACATGCAGAAGATGCCGCAATGGGCGGATGTCATCCTCATCCCGCTGATTTCCCTGATCCTGGCCGCCCTGCTGTCGGCGGTCGTCATCCTCGCCATCGGCGAGAGCCCGATCGAGGCGCTGAACCTGATGGTCTCCGGCGCGCTCGGCTCGACCTATGGCTGGGGCTACACGCTCTACTACGCGACGAACTTCATGTTCACGGGGCTCTGCGTCGCGATCGCCTTCCATGCACGGATGTTCAATATCGGTGGTGAGGGGCAGGCCCTGCTCGGCGGGCTCGGCGTCGCGCTGGCGCTGCTTTACGTCCCGTGGCCGCACTGGACCATCGCCCTGATCGCCGCGATCCTCGCCGCTGGCGCGTTCGGCGCAGCGTGGGCCGCGATTCCGGCCTACTTGCAGGCCAAGCGCGGCAGTCACATCGTCATCACGACGATCATGTTCAACTTCATCGCCGCCGCGCTGCTGAACTACGCACTTGTCGGGCCGCTGAAGGCGCCGGGACAGGAGCCCGCGACCTCGAGCTTCCCGGAGAACGCGCACCTTCCGACGCTCGGTGACATCTTCGGACTGGTCGGCATCGAATGGTCGCAGGCCGCGCCCGCCAACATCACCCTGTTCGTGGCGATCGCTGCCTGTATCGGGCTCTGGCTCCTAATCTGGCGCACCCGGCTCGGCTACGAGATCCGGGCCTTCGGCTATTCGGAGCCGGCGGCCAAGTATGCCGGCATCTCGCCGACCAAGATCATCATGGTCTCAATGCTGATCTCCGGCGCGCTGGCCGGCTGCATGGCGATCAACAACGTTCAGGGCGAGGCAGAGCGCCTTGTCCTCAATGCAGCCGAGGGCGCGGGCTTCATCGGTATCGCCGTGGCCCTCATGGGCCGCAGCCATCCGTTCGGCGTTTTCCTCGCCGCGATCCTGTTCGGTTTCCTCTACCAGGGGGGCGCGGAGCTGGCGCTCTGGATGAACATCCAGCGAGAACTTATCGTCGTGATCCAGGCGCTCGTGATCCTGTTCACCGGCGCTCTGGACAACATGATCCGCATGCCGCTCGAGAAGTTCTTTGTCGCGATCAGTCGCCGTCCGCCGGGACCGGACCGCAAGTCGACCAGCGCGGAGGCGGCGGAATGATCGACGACCTGCCGAATCTGCTGATCGCCTGGGGCATCCAGCTTACCGGCGTGCTGTCGCCGGGACCCGCTGTCGCGATGCTGCTCGGCATCAGCGCGACACGGGGCCGGGCCCCGGCCCTCTGGACCTGTGTCGGAATCGGCATGGGCGCGATGCTGATCGCCGTCCTGACCGTCTTCGGCTTCGCCACCATCCTCGCCGAATGGCGTGCGGCGATGGTCGCGGTCAAGATCATCGGCGCCGGCTACCTCGCGTGGCTGGCATGGGGTGCATTCCGCAAGGCGCTCAGTCCGCCGCCCCCGCCGAGCGTCGCGACAACGGAGCTCGCCGGCGGCACGCTGTCCCGGATCGGGGCGGGCTTCCTGTTCCAGATCGGCAACCCGAAGGCGATCTTCTTCTGGATTGCCGTCGCCGCTGTCGGCAGCCTGCAGACCATCTCGGCCGCGTCGGTCGCGCTGTTCCTCGCCGGGGCCTTCACGATTTCCTTCCTCGGGCACGGGGGCTGGGCGCTGGTCCTGTCCTCCGCCCCGTTCCGCGCGCTCTACACCCGCGCGCGACGCGGCGTGGAAGCGACGCTCGGCGTCTTCTTCGCCTTCGCAAGTTTCAAGATTCTGACGACGAGGACCTGACCCATGGATTTCATCACCGTCATCCAGATCCTCGATTCCACGATCCGGCTCGCCACGCCGCTGCTGCTGGCCTGTCTCGCCGGGCTCTTCTCGGAACGCGCGGGCATCTTCGACATCGGGCTCGAGGGCAAGATGCTGGCCGCCGCCTTCCTGTCAGGGGCCGTGGCCTACACCAGCGGGAACGTCTGGCTCGGCATGCTGGCCGGTATCGCCGCCTCCATGATCCTCTCCGCAGTGCACGGCATCGCGTCGATCACCTTCCGGGGCAATCAGCTGATCTCGGGGGTGGCGATCAACTTCCTCGCGCAGGGGCTGACCGTCGTCGTGGCCCAAAGCTGGTTCGCACAGGGCGGGAGGACGCCGTCGCTGTCGGGCAACGGTCGTTTCAACGGGATCACCCTGCCTGGCGCGAACGCGATCGAAAGCACGCCGATCATCGGACCGATCTACGAAGAGCTGATCTCGGGCCATACGATCATCGTCTACCTCGCTGTGCTGTTCGTGCCCCTGACCTACTGGGTCCTGTTCAAGACCCGTTTCGGCCTGCGCCTGCGCGCCGTGGGCGAGAACCCCGCCGCCGTCGACACCGCCGGCGTTTCGGTCGTCGGCATGCGCTTCGCCGCCGTCGGCATCTGCGGCGTGCTCTGCGGGATCGCCGGCGCCTACCTCGCCACCGCGCTGCAGGCCGGCTTCGTGAAGGACATGACCGCGGGCCGGGGCTACATCGCGCTCGCCGCGCTGATCTTTGCCAAGTGGCGGCCATGGTACGCGCTTGGCGCGTGCCTGCTGTTCGGCTTCCTGCAGGCACTGGCCCTGCGCCCCGACGTGTTCGAGCTGACCATCGGCTTCCGGGTGCAGACCCAGCTGCTCGACGCGCTGCCCTACATCCTGACCGTGATCGTGCTGGCCGGCTTCGTCGGCAAGGCGATCCCCCCACGCGCCGGAGGAGAGCCCTATGTCAAGGAGCGCTGAGCTCGCCACACTGATCCGCGCCCGCGCAGGGGCCGAGCCGCCAAAGGTCGCTCTGATCCTCGGCTCGGGGCTCGGCCACCTCGCCGAGTCGGTCGAGGGGACCGCGATCCCTTACAGCGAGCTTGACGGCTTTCCACATGCAGGCGTGTCGGGCCACAACCCGAACCTCGTGATCGGTGACCTGGAGGGCGTGCGCGTCGCCGTGCTTGGCGGTCGATCGCACTACTACGAACACGGCAAACCGGACGCGATGCGTCTGCCGCTCGAAACGCTGGCGGAGCTCGGGGCCGAGACGCTGATCGCGACGAACGCCGCCGGCTCCCTCGATCCCGAGATGCCGACCGGCTCGATCATGTGCCTGACGGACCACATCAACTTCTCCGGCCTCAACCCGCTGATCGGAGAGCCGACGGACCGCCGCTTCGTGCCAATGATGGACGCCTACGATCCCGACATCCGTGAAGCCCTGCGAGAGGCCGCCACAACGACCGGCACCGAGATGCACAAGGGCATCTACGCGTGGTATTCCGGCCCCTCCTTCGAAACCCCGGCCGAGATCCGGGCGATCCGGATGCTCGGCGCGGACGCCGTGGGCATGTCGACGGTGCCCGAGGTCATCCTTGGCCGGTTCCTCGGCCTGAAGTGCGGCGCGGTTTCGACGATCACCAACATGGCCGCCGGCATGTCGGACGAGAAGATCAGCCACGAGCACACGAAGCAGATGGCCCCGCTCGGCGCCGCCAAGCTCGAGACCGTGTTGAGGGCCGCGCTGCCAAAGATCGCCGCCTGATCGCGACACATTTTCACCGGCTCCGTTGCAGAGCCTTTCGCCGCGGTGCAACGTAGCGCCATGCAGATCTACCTCCCCATCGCAGAGGTTTCGGTCAACGCGTTCCTGCTTCTCGGGATCGGCGGGCTGGTCGGCATACTGTCTGGCCTCTTCGGGGTGGGCGGCGGCTTCCTCATCACGCCGCTGCTGTTCTTCGCCGGCATTCCACCGGCCGTCGCCGTAGCGACGTCGGCGAACCAGATCGTCGCCTCGTCAGTGTCGGCGGTCCTCGCGCACATCAGGCGACGGACGGTGGATTTCCGAATGGGGACGGTTCTCCTGCTCGGCGGCCTCGCCGGGTCGGCCTGCGGCGTGGTCGTGTTCAACTACATGCGCTCGCTCGGCCAGATCGACCTGTTCGTGTCGCTCTGCTACGTCGTCTTCCTCGGCGCGATCGGCGGGCTGATGTTCGTCGAGAGCCTGCGCGCGCTACGCCGCTCCCGTCGTCCGGGGGCCCTGCCAAAGCGGCGCAAGCACGGCCTGGTTCACACGCTGCCTTTGAAGATGAAATTCCGGATCTCGGGGCTCTACATCTCGGCGATTCCGCCGATTGTGGTCGGCTTCTCGGTCGGTGTTCTGTCGGCGGTGATGGGTGTCGGGGGCGGCTTCATCATGGTGCCCGCGATGATCTACCTGCTCGGGATGCCGACCAAGGTCGTCATCGGCACATCGCTGTTCCAGATCATATTCGTCACGGCATTCACCACGCTCCTGCACGCGACGACCAACCACACCGTCGACATGGCGCTCGCCGTGCTGCTGCTGGTCGGTGGCGTCGTCGGCGCGCAGTTCGGCAGCCGCATCGGGGCACGGATGCGGGCGGAACAACTCCGCATTCTCCTGGCGCTTCTGGTGCTGGCAGTCTGTTTCAAGCTGGGGCTCGACCTCGTCCTGACCCCGACGGAGATCTACTCGCTTGACCCCGAGGGAATCGGATGATCCGGGCGCTGATCCTCTTCCTGATGCTCGGCACGGCGAGCGCGGCGGAGACCGTCGTCCTCGGACTGTCGCGCAACGAGGTCGCGATCACCGCGACCTTCGACGGCTCGGAGATCCTGATCTTCGGTGCCGTGCGGCGCGAGCAGCCGATCCCCGACGACTCGCCATTGCATGTCATCATCACCGTCGCCGGCCCGTCCGAGCCTCTGGTGATCCGCCGCAAGGACCGCGTCGCCGGTATCTGGATCAACACCGAAGGGATGGAGATCGACTCCGCCCCGTCCTTCTACGCGATCTCGACCACCGGACCGCTGCACGACGTGGTCAGCTGGACGGAGGACCTCCGGCACCATATCTCGATCCCCCGCTCCATTCGCGCCGTGGGAGCGACGGAGGGCATCACCGAGCCGCAGAAGTTCCGCGAGGCCCTGATCCGCATCCGCACCCGCGACGGGGCCTACCAGCTGCGTGAGGGGACGATCGACCTGGAAGAGGAAACGCTCTTCAACACGTCGGTTCGGCTGCCCGCCAACCTGACCGAGGGCAACTATACGACGCGCATCTTCCTCGCCCGGAATGGGGAGGTCATCGACGACTACGAAGCGGTGATCGCGGTGCAGAAGGTGGGGCTAGAGCGCTGGCTCTATGCCCTCTCCATCGAACAGCCGTTGATTTACGGGCTTCTGTCGCTCGTCATCGCGATCGCCGCCGGCTGGGGCGCGTCGGCCGTATTCCGCGCGTTCCAGAGGTAGCCGTCAGCCGCGTCCGATCAGCGGCATCTTGGTGGCCATAATAGTCTGGAACAGCACGTTCGCCGACAGGGGCAATTCCGCCATCGCCAGCACGGCATCCGCGACATGGCGCACCTCCATCGTCGGCGGCACCTCGCGGCCCGCTTCGAGTTCGCGCGCCTTGAGCGTGGCGACCATCTCCGTCTCGGCATTGCCGATGTCGATCTGACCCGCCGCAATATCGAACGGACGTCCGTCCAGCGACAGGCTCTTCGTCAGGCCGGTGACGCCGTGCTTGGTCGCCGTGTAGGTGACGGAGCCCTCTCTCGGACGATCGGCCGATACCGAACCGTTGTTCACGATCCGCCCGCCCTGCGGCGACTGGTGGCGCATCTGCCCGAATGCGGCGCGGGCGCAGAGGAACATGCCCGTCAGGTTCACCGCCACCGCCTTGTTCCAGTTCTCGACAGACACTTCGTCGATCGGCGCGGCGGGCGTGAAGATGCCGGCGTTGTTGAACAGGAAGTCGAGCGGCGCGCCGCCCTCACCGAACGAGGCGAAGGCGGCCTCGACGTCTTCGGGCGAGGTCACGTCGCAGGGCAGCACAACCGCGTCCCGGCCCTCGGCCACCTCCTCCAGCAGCTCACGACGCCGCGCGACGAGGCCGACCGTCCAGCCCGCCTCCATCAGCCGCTCCGCCACAGCGCGGCCGATGCCGCCGCTCGCCCCAGTCACGATCGCTCGTTTCATTCACTCTCTCCCGTCAATTCCAATGGCGAAGGCGGCGCGGTCAGGTCCGCCGTGCCGAGCGGTGCCGTCGGCCGGCCAAGGCGGTTGCGCACGACCCAGCGAAGCTCCCGCTCCGCCCGCGTGACGGCGACGTAGGCCAGCCGTTTCCACAGCGGCTGTCCCGCCTCCACACGTCCCATCCGGCTTGCCGCGTAGATATCCGGCGCGAAGACCTGCACCGTGTCCCATTGCGAGCCCTGCGCCTTGTGGATCGTGACCGCCGCGCCGTGCAGGAACGTGGCCCCCATCGTTGCGGCGAAGGGGATGAAGGGCTCTTCCTCGCCTTCCCGCTCGATCTTCACGATGGACGCGGCAGAGACCTGCGGCTCTTCCGCGCCGACCACGTGAAGGCGCGAGAAGCCGGGCCGCCGACCGGGACCCAGGTAGACGACCTGCGCCCCCTTGATGAGGCCGCGCGCCTCTAGGTCGAGCCGTTTCTTGCGATGTTTCAGCGGGAGTTCCAGCCCGTCGCAGATCAGCGGCTCGCCCGGGATCAGCTCGTCTTCCGGCGCGCCGACGGCGTTGCGGAAGGCATGGATCAGGCGGATGCGCGTGGCATTGCGCCAGACGAGAACGGGGGAGCGCGACATCAGGTCCGCCTCGACCCGCTGCGCCCAGACCACGCGTTCGTCCTTCTGGGAAGCTTCTTCGACCATTCGCTCGAAGGCGTAGAAGTCGACCTGTGGGTCGGCGAGCGCATGCGCGAGGTCGAGGATCGGGTTGTCCGCCGCCTGCCGGTGCACGCGGCTGAGCTCCCGCCGCCGCCCCTCGGGCAGGCTGTCGAACACCATGTCACCGTTGCTCTGGACGGGAGGAAGCTGCGCGGGATCGCCGAAGAGCAGCAGTGTGGGGAAGATCTCTTTCAGGTCCTCGAACTGCTTCTGGTCGAGCATCGAGGTCTCGTCGACGAAGCCGATGTCGAGCGGCTCTTCCCGGCGTTTCCAGCCGGTGATGAAGTCCGAGCCCCGCAAGCCTGCTGCCGCAAGCGCCGCAGGGACGGACGCATGGGACTGGTAGGACGCCCACGCCCGGTCGAGCGCGATGTCGGTCAGCCCCTCGATCTCCGGGCGTTCGCCGTTCCCGGCCAGCCACTCGGCGACCTTCTCGTATTCCGGGTCGTAGACCGGGGTGTAGAGGATGCGGTGGATCGTCGTGGCGGGCACGCCGCGCATCCGCAGGACGCTCGCCGCCTTGTTCGTTGGGGCGAGGATCGCCAGCGTGCGGCGGTCCTTGCGTTTGCGCCCTTCCCAATCGCCTGAGACGACGTCGACACCCAGCCCTTTAAGCGCGCGGTATAGCTCCGCCAGCAGCAGTGTCTTGCCGGACCCGGCTTTGCCGACGACGGCCAGCACGTTCTCCGCCCCCTCACGCGGCGGCTGTAGTGTCTCATCCTCGAGTGAGACACCGGAGCTTTGCAGCGCTTCGGAGATCGTGTCCCAGGCCGTCGCCTGGTCGTCGGAAAACTGGATGACGGGCACGTTCATGGCCGGACCCTACCCCTGCTTGGAAACAGGGGCCAGCAGGGATCAGGCGGCCACGACCTCTGCCGGGCGGATCGGGCCGAACGACGCGTCGAACCACGATTTCGATTGCTGGGGGCTGAGGCCGGCGCGGCGGAACACGCGGTCCGGGTTGGCCTGCTCATGCGCCCAGAGGCCGACGCTGATCCGCTCCACCCCCACACCATCGCTGCCGAGGACTTCCGGCGGGGCACCGATCAACCGGTAGATACGCACCATGCGCGCATCGAAAACGCCGACGAGATGCGTCAGACCGAACCCCTTCATGATCTCGCCGCAGGCCGCCATCAGCCCGGCCGCAACCTTGCCGTCGGCTGTCGCCGACAGGCAGAAGCGCGTACATTCCCAGATCAGGGGGGAGCGGATCTCGACACCCTCGGACAAGTGGATGAAATGTTCGTTTACCATGGTCCGTCCCGTCGTCGGCAGGAACCGCATGGAGCCACCGTGACGGCCATCGGACTGTTCCCGGATGACGTAGAGCGGGTTCAGATCGTCGTACTCGTCCCGCTCGTGTCCTTGCGCATCGACCGAAACATCCCAGCCGAGCCGGTCCGCGAACTGTGCCGCCCGGTCGCGGAACATGGTGTCCCGCAGCAGCGGAAACCAGTCGAGTTCGTGTCCGTAGATGTATCGCAGCATGTCCCGCATCCTCCGTCCTGTCGCGTGGTGAGACGGACGCTAGGAGCGAGTTACTGAACCTTCGGAAACGCGGCGTTCGATGGTTAACGATTGCTCACCTCAGCGCACGCTGGCCTTGCGGTCGACGTCAGCCTCTTCCAGCCCAGGCCAGCCACCCTGGGCGGACCGCGCCGCGCCGCCGGTCACGACAATCCCGTCGGACACGGCTTTCGCGACCGCGTGCGTCGTGTTGGCCGCGCCGAGCTTGAAGCGGGCGCTTTCGATGTAGGCCCGCAACGTATGTTCCGAAATCGACAGCATTTCAGCGACCTGCCCCCGGCCGTAGCCCATGGCGAGGAAGGTGAGCGCGTCGGTCTCACGCGGCGAAAGCGATTTCGCCGCCTCGGGCGCGCGCTTGCCGGCGAGTTCCAGCGCCTTCTGATTGAAGAAGTGGGCGATCAGGATCATGTCGCGCTGGTGCTTCTGGGTGAACTCGAACCAGCTGTCGTCGTCGGTCGAGTGCGAGAGCGAGAACAGGGCGAATTGCCCGTTCGGGCCCCGGATCGGGATGGAATATCCCTGATTGCCGACACCGTGGCTCAAGGAATCCGACTGGAATGCCCGCGCCGCCTTTCCCGTCCAGTCGAGCCTCTTCCAGTCAACGGGGTGAAAGCGCTGGTAACATCCGATGATTACGGGATCGATCCGCAGGTAATCCTCGACCACGTATCGGATGCACCATTCACGCGAATAGGTCCCGCATCCGTATTGTTGGCCATCGGCGCTGACCCAGTGATAGACGCAGTGATCTATCCCGTAATGGTCGCGCACCAGCGCGGCGATTTCCTGAAGCTGGTCAAGCCTGTCAGCTTTCTGCAGCCTTTCCAAAACGAATTCGAGACTTTGAACCATCACCATATACCGCGAAGGGTGCCTCAAGCCGTGCTGCGGTGATGAGTTCCGCCGCCGCAACGGTCGAGGTCGTTTCCAGCTGTTGCGCAAGCCGGTGCATGTCGTTGGCGTCCGCGAACGCCTTCAGATCGGCCAGCACGTCAAGGATCCACTTGTTTCCCATGGACCACCCTCATTGGTAGAAGTTAACGTTATATTACCAACTCAGGGTAGCACTCGCGGTTTTCGTGAACCATTCGCCGTTTCTATCCCCCCAAAAATAGCGGGGGTCGCATCGGACAAGTCCCTGAGTTCACAGAATGCGATCTGTCAGTCGCCTGTGAAATGGTGCTCGATCGTTCGGGCGTAGAAACGAACAATTTGCTCGCCACCGTCCGCGACCTCTCCGTCGCCGGAAACCACTTTCCGGCTGGTGAGACGCTCCATCCCGCGTCGGGCGACCTCTTCGCCGTTTCCCGCGGCCCTCGGGATACCCCCGGCATCGAGCCTCTCCAGCGCGGCTTCGACATGACGGGCGATCTCTTCCCCGCGTGCTCCGGCCAGGATCGCGCGCGCGACGAGCGGCACCGGTGGCGCGGGCATCCCGCTGTCGAGCCGCCTCATCAACTGCCCGCCGACCTGCTCCACGCTGCGATCCCCGATCTCCGACAGGGACAGTGGCGCGCCGAAGCTGACGCCGGCCTGGCCGAATTTCTGAAACCGGCGGGTCACCCGCAGCCAAGCGTGGTGCAGCAAGACGCCGACCACCTTGATCGGCGACACGCCAAAGCGCCGTTCGCCCCGTGCGCCGGCCGCGATCAGCACCCGGTCCTCGAGCACGCGGTCGTAGTTGATCGAGACCGGCACGAACACGACTTCGCGCCCGTCCGGGTCGTAGCCATCGAGGATGTAGCTCAACAGACCCAGCTTCGGCTCCGCCAGTCGCCCGTCGAGGCTGAGGCCCCCTTCCGGGAAGAAGGCCTGCGTCACGCCTCCGTCCCGCGCCATCTGAACGTAGCGCGCCAGTACCTTGCGATAGAGCGCGGTGCGCGACCGGCGCCGGATGAAGAACGCCCCCATCGCCCGGATCATCGCCGACAGCGGCCAGATCCGCGCCCATTCGCCCACCGCATAGGACAGCGACGTCGTGCCGCTGACCAAGTATGTCACCAGCACGTAGTCCATGTTGCTGCGATGGTTGATGACGAAGACGACCGTCGCGTCCTTCGGCACCGCGTTCAGCGCGTCGTCGCCGTACCGCGCGATCCGCACATTGTAGAGCGACCGCGCCAGCCACCGCGCGGCGCGCGTGCCGATGGCGAAATAGGCCGTGGCGGAGAAGGCTGGTACAATCTCCCGAGCGTAGCGGCGGGCTGTCTCGAACGCGACGTTCTCCGGTACGCCGTTTTCGCGCGCATGCTCGGCGATGGCGAGCGAGACCTCGGGGTCGTAGATCAGCCGCTGGATCATGTCGAAGCGCCGGGCCAGCTTGAACGGCTCGATCGGACGCTCGAGCCGGCTGTTGAGGCGGGCAACGAAATACTCCGCCCATTTGCGAAAGAACCAGCGGACCGACGGGATCAGGAAGTGGGACGCGAAGGTGATCGCCGCGAAAAGCAGGATCAAGATGAAAAGCCAGAGTGGCAGCGTCACGTCAGAGTTCATTGCCGGACGCTGGCAGGGTTTTTCTCAACAGTAAATGCACCTTAGAGGTATTTCGCCACTGGCCCCGCCCGTCGAAACAATAGTGTTTTTAGCCAGGGCAAAAGCCAGAGATCAAAACTATCGCTTGCAATTCCTTTGACTTTCCTCTTCTTCGGCATTCAATCAAGACGATAACTACATAAAGGAAGTGTCGAATGGCTGTTGATCTGAGCAAGTATTCCCGTACCGAACTGCTTCAACTCTCCCGCGACATCGAGAAACAGCTCGAACGCCTCGACAAGGAAGAACGCAAAGCAGCGCTCGAAGCCGCGGAACGCGCCGCCAAAGAGTACGGCTACTCTCTGTCCGATCTGACGTCGGCTACCGCTCCGAAATCTTCGAAGAAAGTTAACCCGCCGAAATACCGTAATCCGGAAGATCCGACCCAGACCTGGACCGGCAAAGGTCGTCGCCCGGAATGGATCAAGACGGCAGAAGAAAAGGGCGTTGAGCTCTCCAGCCTGGAAATCGGCTGATGACTGTCCACATCGGCGCCCCGGTCGGTCGGATCGCCGAAACCGTCCTTATGCCCGGCGACCCTTACAGGGCTCGCTGGGCAGCGGAAACTTTTCTCGAGTCTGCTGAACTCGTCAATGAAACGCGCGGAATGCTGGGCTTCACGGGCACGTGGCGCGGGCATCCGGTCACGATCCAGGGCTCCGGCATGGGAATGCCGTCCCTTTCGATCTACGCGAATGAGCTGATCCGCGACTACGGCGCCAAGACCTTGATAAGGATCGGCTCCTGCGGTGGAATGCAGAGCGATGTCGGTATTCGCGATGTGATCCTCGCCATGACGGCGAGTTCGATCAATACACCTTCAACGGGAATATTCCGGGAACTGAACTACGCGCCGCATGCGGATTTCGGCCTGCTGCGCGCCGCCGCCGATGCTGCGGCGGAGTCGGCAGCCAAAGTCCACGTTGGTGGAATTTATTCCTCGGACGTATTCTACGACGAGCGTCCCGATCTCAACGAGCAGATGGTCCGACACAACATCCTCGGGGTCGAGATGGAAACGGCGGAACTCTATATTCTGGCAGCGCGCTATTCCGTGCGGGCGCTGTCGGTCCTCACTGTTTCGGATCACCTGCAGACCGGCGAGCAGCTGCCATCCGAGGAGCGGGAACGCTCTTTCGGCGACATGGTGGAAATCGCCTTGAAGGCGGCCTTCGCCTAACGCCCGTGGCTTCGGTCGTAGGAACTGACCTCGGGCGGTGTCCAATCGCCGAGGTCGCCTCCTTCCCAGACTTCCAGATCAATCGGGTGGCATTGGGCCGCGTCGCTGGAATGGCCCGACGCGCAATCTCCGCCGGGACAGGCACTCAATACCGCGAGCAGGTCGATCTCCGCGAACAGCAGCAGGTGATCGCCGGGTCTTACCGGGCTCGCCTTCATGAAATAGCGACCGGCGGCATCGAAGCCGGTGCACATGAAGACGTTGAGCACGTCGTGAACGTGCGGCTCCGCTTCGGTCGGTGAGAGGCCCGTCGCGTCCGCCAGCCCCCGTGTCAGGTTGGAGTGACAGCAATGGTGGTAGTCGTCCCCACCGAGCAACCGCCCGGTGTAGGGGTCGCACCGGGTCCCGATGACGTCGTGCACCCGCCCGCCGTAATGGTCGGTCCCGTACCAGCGCAACGTGTCCTCGACGATCGTCGCCATCGGGCGCAGGTAGGGCAGGCAGGACCAGAGCCGGTCACCCTCGGTCACGTGCGTGCCATGCAGCGCCCGCGTCTTGCCGGAGAAGAAGCGCTCGTCGAGGTTGTCGTCGGCGAAGAGGTTCAGATCCCCGACTTGGGGCCCGTCGACCGACACGATCTTTAGGAAACTGCCCGCCGGAACCCGGACCGACGCCGCATCGCGCGGCGGCGCCGTGACCGTCCTGCGGTGCGTCGCACCGATCCACGCGGACCGGTAAAGCTCCATGTCCGGCTGCGGCAGATCCGACGCGTCGTAGACGAGCACCGGGGCGATCTCGCGGCGGGCGGCGGCGTCTTCCGGATCTGTCATCGGCCTGGCTTTCTGATCGGGATCAAGGACATGCGACTGTCGGCTCGTAGTCTGTGCTGACCACACATGCCCTCCGGAGCTCGCCCATGTCCACCAGTTCGCCCGAAACAGCCCACCCCGCACACCGGGAAAACCGTGCCGAACTGCGCGAGCGCCTGACTCGCATGCACGGAATGGCGGCGAACTTCGGTATTCCGGGCGAGGTGCTGGCCATCAGCGGCGTCGGGGCCGAAGCAGCACGGGTCTGCGCCAACTGCGGTCACCAGGTAGCCTGCCGCGAAGTGACGGCGCAGGAGACGGCGCCGGCGCGCTGCGGCTTCTGCCCCAACGCGCCGACGTTCGAAATGCTGGCCGCTACGCTTCGCTAGGCGCCGGGGGCTTGGGCCGGGGCGCGAACCACGGCGTGCGCTTGGGTCGGTCGCTGCCGTACCAATCCTCGTTCCTCGTCGCGAACATCGTTCCGGCGAGCGCCGCGAAGGCGAGCGTCGCGCCAGTGACGAGCGCATAATCCTCGGACTGCAGGATGAGGTAGAGCACCGCGTAAAGCACCGCCAGCGTCGCGCCGAGCACGAAGCTGCGTCGCCCCAGCCGCAGCCCGGTTATTCCGTAGGCCGTCAGCAGGACCGTCACCGCGCCCGCAGACAAGGCATAGGCGGCACCGAAACCGATCTGTTCCGCATAGGCCACCATCAGCAGGACGAAGAGGCTCTGCGCCAGTCCGATCAGGATGTACTGCACCGGGTGCGCCGGCTTTTCCTGCCGGCGTTCGATCAGCAGAACGGTCAGGAAAGTCAGCGCTATGTAGAGGATACCGTAGCGCGCAGCGCGGTAGGCCTGTTGATAGAAGTCGTTTGGCTGGAAGTAGCGCAGACCGAAGACCTCTGACCGGGACGATTGGCTAAAACCCCCGCGCGAGACCTGCGGCAAACTGCGGGCAAGGTGCGGGATCGTCCAGCGCGCGCTGAAGCCCTCCTCGCTGACGTCCGCCTCGTCCGGCAGGAACGCGCCCGAAAAACTCGGGTGTGGCCAGTCGCCAGAGAGGCTCACCCGACTGGTGCGACCCACCGGCGCGACCCAGAGTGCCCCGGCCCCGTTGAAGCCGAGCGCCAGCGTGAAGCCTTCTCGCTCCCTCGGATCGCCGATTGCGGCAACGATCCCCGCCTCGCTGCCGCCCGCGACAAGGGGCTCGAGCGCGAAGCTCTCTCCGCCCTCTTGCAGCAGCGCCTCGCCGCGCAACGCGCGGTTCGATCCGAGGCCAAGCCGCACCTCTGCCTGATCCCACAGGATCGTCTCGTTCGGGCCGAGCGCGTCCTCCACCGCGTCGAGGTCGAACTCGAAGGCGAAGTCGGCATCGGCGACGTAGACCGGCACTTCGAAAATCCCGCGGCTGCGGCTTTCGGAGCGCGTGTCCACAGTCAGGTCGAACTGCTCCGGGTAGACGTAGACCGGGGACTTCGGCCGGATCTCGGTCACTTGCCGGGGGCGGCTGGTCACCGGATCACCGTCAGGCTGGGAGACCTCGACCAGCACCGCCCCTTCGACCGGGATCACCAGTTGCGGACCGGCGATCTGCTGTGTGCCGCCCCACTCCTCGCCGATCGAGGCGATGGTCTGGCGCGAATAATCCGCACGTTCGTCGATGATGGCACCGACGAAGAACAGCGGGATGAACATGAACAGGGTAAGCACCCCGACGATGAAAAAGCGGGTGCCGGCGGACCTGAGCATCCTGAACCTCCTTTGGACATGGTCCCTCAGGCCTAGGCGACCGGGTTCACAGGCCGACGGGAGCGTTCACTCAGGAGATGTGCAAACCTTGCGGCGACAACGAAAAAGGGTGCCCGCAGGACGGACACCCTTTGCAGACTTCGGTCGGTTGCGGATCAGACGATCCGTTCGACCATCATCTTCTTGATATGTGCGATCGCCGCCGCCGGGTTCAGGCCCTTGGGGCAGGTCTTGGCGCAGTTCATGATCGTGTGGCAACGATAGAGCTTGAACGGATCCTCGAGGTCGTCCAGCCGCTCACCCGTCGCCTCGTCCCGGCTGTCGATGATCCAGCGGTAGGCGTGGAGCAGCGCCGCGGGCCCGAGGTAGCGGTCGGAGTTCCACCAGTAGCTCGGGCAGGCGGTCGAGCAGGAGGCGCACATCACGCACTCATAAAGCCCGTCGAGCTTCTTGCGATCCTCGATCGACTGCTTCCACTCCTTCGCGGGGCGGTTCGTCTTCGTCTCGAGCCACGGCATGATGCTGGCGTGCTGGGCGTAGAAGTGCGTCAGGTCGGGGATCAGATCCTTGACCACCGGCATATGCGGCAAGGGGTAGATCTTGATGTCCCCGTCGATCTCGTCGAGGCCGTAGATACAGGCCAGCGTGTTGATCCCGTCGATGTTCATCGCGCAGGAGCCGCAGATCCCCTCCCGGCAGGAGCGCCGGAAGGTGAGCGTCGGGTCGATCTCGTTCTTGATCTTGATGAGCGCGTCCAGGACCATCGGCCCGCAGTTGTCCATGTCGATCCAGTAGGTATCCAGCCGCGGGTTTTTCCCGTCGTCGGGATTCCAGCGGTAGACATCCACCTTGCGGAGGTTGGTCGCGCCCGAGGGCTTCGGCCATGTCTTGCCGACGGTGATGCGGCTGTTCTTGGGAAGCGTCAGTTGGACCATTTCAGGCTCATCCTTCCGGTTTCTTGTCTGTTACGCGGCCGTGGCGCAGGCCGTCGTTGCAGGGCGCGACAGGATGTCAGCGATCAGCAGAACGACGTCGGGCGACGGGGACGCGGCGTTGGTTTCCGCGATGCGATTGATCTCGTCCTGGCTGGCGTTGTCGATGACGCAGTCGGACACGGCACCGCCAAGCTCACCCGGGACCTGGGCCGACACGACGGGCACGACAACTTCGCGCGCTTCGGCCGGGGTCGCCGGCGCGGGGCCGGTCGCCACGGGCGCGGTCGAGACGGGGTTCGACATCGGCACGCCATCGCTACAGGCGGCGAGGCCGGCAAAGGCGGCGATCAGAAGCGGCAGGCGAAGGGTCATGGTAGTCTCCATCTTGGTATTACGGCGCGCCGGGGCGTGTGGCGGGCACCTCTCCCGTCAGATCATAGACACAGGAGCGGTAGACCGCCAAAGGATCCCGTCCGCGCAGGTAGTCGGAACTGACGGACACTTCCGCACCGCCGAACCCGCCGGATCGGGAGTTCATGCCGACCGTCACACTGCCCTGCGGACCTTCCGCCGCCCTCGCCCGGTCCTCGCAGCGGCGACTCGCCTGCTCCGGGCTGACCGGGCCACAGGCCGCGACGCCGGCAAGCAGCAGGACAAGGGGAGAGAACCGCAGCAGCGTCACGCGTCCCTCAGTACACCCGCGCCTTGGGCGCGATCTTCTTCAGGTCGATGCCGCCCTCGTCCAGCTTGGTCAGCGGGTCGAGGTGAACTGGACGATAGTCGAGCCGGACCTCGTTGCCGTCGACCCAGGCCAGCGAGTGCTTGCGCCAGTTCTCGTCGTCGCGATCGGGGTAATCCTCGTGCGCATGGGCGCCGCGGCTTTCCTTCCGCGCCTCGGCCCCGATCACGGTGGCCAGCGCGTTCGGCATGAGGTTGGTCAGCTCGAGCGTCTCCATGAGGTCGGAGTTCCAGACGAGGCTCCGGTCGGTCACGTGCAGGTCTCCCTGCTTGGCGGCCACGCTCTTCATCTTCTCGACACCTTCGGCGAGCGTATTGTCGGTGCGGAAGACTGCGGCGTCGTCCTGCATGGTCTTCTGCATCTCGAGCCGCAGTTCGGCGGTCGGCGTGCCGCCGCTGGCGTTGCGCAGCCCGTCGAACCGGTCGAAGGCCTTTTCGATCGCGGCGGCGGTCGGCGTCGGCACGGCGCTTTCGCGGTCGACGACGGCACCGGCGCGGATCGCCGCGGCGCGACCGAACACAACGAGGTCGATCAGCGAGTTCGACCCGAGGCGGTTCGCCCCGTGAACCGAGGCGCAGCCGGCCTCACCCACGGCCATCAGGCCAGGCGCCACGGCATCCGGCGAATCGGCGGTCGGGTTCAGCACCTCGCCCCAGTAGTTCGTCGGGATGCCGCCCATGTTGTAGTGCACCGTCGGCAGCACCGGGATCGGCTCTTTCGTCAGGTCGACACCGGCGAAGATACGCGCCGATTCCGAGATGCCCGGCAGCCGCTCCGCCAGCGTTTCCGGCGGCAGGTGGTTGAGGTGAAGGTGAATGTGGTCGCCGTTCTCCCCGACGCCCCGGCCTTCGCGGATCTCCATCGTCATGCAGCGGCTGACGACGTCGCGAGAGGCGAGGTCCTTGTAGGTCGGCGCATAGCGCTCCATGAAACGCTCGCCTTCGGAATTCGTCAGGTAGCCGCCTTCGCCCCGTGCACCTTCCGTGATGAGGCAGCCGGATCCGTAGATCCCGGTCGGGTGGAACTGCACGAACTCCATGTCCTGAAGCGGCAGGCCGGCGCGGGCGATCATGCCGCCCCCGTCGCCGGTGCAGGTGTGCGCCGACGTGGCCGAGAAGTAGGCCCGGCCGTAACCGCCGGTCGCCAGCACCACCATCTTGGCGGAGAAGACGTGCATCGTGCCGTCATCCAGCTTCCACGCCAGAACACCGTTGCAGACACCGTCGTCGCTCATCAGCAAGTCGATGGCGAAATATTCGATGTAGAACTCGGCCTGCTCCTTGAGGGACTGGCCATAGAGCGTGTGCAGGATCGCGTGACCGGTCCGGTCGGCGGCGGCACAGGTGCGCTGCACCGGCGGGCCTTCCCCGAACTCGGTCGTGTGTCCGCCGAACGGGCGCTGGTAGATCTTGCCCTCTTCGGTGCGCGAGAACGGCACGCCGTAATGCTCAAGCTCGTAGACCGCCTTCGGCGCTTCCCGGGCGAGGTATTCCATCGCGTCCGTATCGCCGAGCCAGTCGGAGCCTTTCACCGTGTCGTACATGTGCCACTGCCAGTTGTCGGGGCCCATGTTTGACAGCGACGCGGCGATGCCGCCCTGCGCGGCGACGGTGTGCGAGCGGGTCGGAAACACCTTGGTGATACAGGCGGTGCGAAGCCCCTGCTCCGCCATGCCGAGCGTCGCGCGGAGGCCGGCGCCGCCGGCACCAACCACGATGACGTCGTATTCGTGGGTCTCGTATTCGTAAGCGGCCATCTGGTCAGGCTCCCTGGATCACAGCGCGAGGCGGGCGATCGCGAACGCGCCCGCTGCGGCGGCGGCATAGCTGATGCAGATCATCGCGATCAGCAGCACCTGGCGGGTCAAACCGCCGAAATAGTCTTCGATGGCGACCTGCACACCGCCGCGGAAGTGGAACCACCCCACGAGCAGGAACAGGATCGCGACGATGGCCGGGAACGGACGGTGATAGTAGACGACCGCCTCCTCGTAACCCATGCCCAGCGCGCTGCCGAAGGTGAAGACGAACAGGACGGTCAGCGGCACCAGCGCGGTGGACGACACCATCATCTGCCAGTGATGCTCCGTCCCCGTCTTTGCGGAGCCGAGCCCGTTGGCGCGTTTGCGATCGGTCAGGAAAGCCATGTGCTCCTCCTCCTCAGACGGCGACGGCGGTGAAGATGGTCAACAGGACCGACGCGATGATCATCGCCTGCCCGTAGGTCTCGGACGATTTCACGTCGAGCATGTAGCCCTGGTCCCAGATCAGGTGCCGGATGCCGGCGAGCGTGTGATACCACAGCGCCCCGACGCTCAGGAACATGACGAGGTCACCGAACCATGACGTGATGAAGCCGTTCGCCCGCGCATAGGCCTCGGGCCCGGTCGCCAGCGCGACGAACCACCACACGGTCATAAGGCCGGCGACGATCAGTGCGTTGCCGGTGATCCGCGTGAAGATCGAGGTCATCGAAGTCAGTTGCGGGCGGTAATATTGCCCGAACATGAAAGGTGAAAGCGGGCGGTTTCCCTGATTGGGCTCTGCCATGGCCTGTCCCTCCGTTGGTGTCCGCGACCCGCAACGCGCAGGCGCTTTTCGCGCCCTTGATACGTGTTTCAGCGACAATGTCACGCGATGGGAGCGCTCACAGGCGCGGGTAATTGACACAGTTCCGATGATTTCCCGCCGATGTGATCACATGATCCCGGCGCGTGATCACATATTTCGCGGAGCCGGCGCGACGGATTTGAACATCGGCACGGTCAGCTCTTGCAACAACTTGCTGCGGATGGCCCGGGGGTAATCCTCGTAGCCCGCGGCCACTTCGACGAAGGCACCGGGGCCGTGAATCACCGCCTGCCGGAAGTAATCCGGCAGGTTCGGCTCCGCCCCGGTGATCACCAGCGCGTTGACCGTGATCTCTGCTCTATCGAGGGTCGGGCCGAGCAGTTGGGGTAACATGCCCTCGTTCGAAGTGCCGTCGGACGAGATGTCGATGATCCGCCGCTCGCAGTCGGCGACGTCGTCGAACTCCCGCACGGTGAAGGCGAGCGCGTCACCAATCGCGGTCGAGAACATGTCCCACTCGCGCGGCATGGTCCTGACCTCTTCCGCCAGCGCGACGACGTCGTCGTGGGTCCCGATCCGCCGCCAGTCGAGCGTCACCGCCTGACGCGACAGTCCGGTCCACTGCACCACGAGCACTGCGGATTGACCGCTGACCAGCGCCTCCGCGACCACTTCGTCGAGGAACGCGACGGCCAGCCCCTCCGTCTGGATGGCATACTCCCGTTTGCTGACCGACCCCGAGACGTCGATGGCGAGCGCGAGAGCCGTATCGCAGGCAAAAGCCGGCGTGCCGGCGAGCGCGAGGATCAGTGAGGCCAGTCGCATTCCACGACACTAGCTCTTACCCCGGCGCGTGTCCTTACACGTTCCGTTTTGCGGAGTTCGGCCTACTGCTGACCCAGCTTCATGTCGGGCGAATAGGGCGCGTCGATTTCCTTGGTGACCGCCTGCCCACAGCGCATCACGCCGTTCGCCTGATCGAACGCGTACTGCGGATCACCGTGCAGCACCCAGCCCTTCGACAGGGCCAGCGACACCTTGTGGCAGAACTCGGACGTGTCGTCCGCGGAGAGGAATCTGTAGATCGTCGTCATCCGAATGGCCTCGGTCCCAGCCATCCGTGGAGCAGCCCGACCACCACGAACACGACGATCGTGGCGATGACGGAGGTGAATTCCTTGCGGATGGGAATGTCATGTGCGGGCGGCGTCCAGCCCGGTTCTCTGCGATTGATGAGCGCGATTTCCACGAGGGCCCAGATCAGCAGACCACCGAAGAGCACGAAGCTCGGCGTGTCGCCGTTTACCAGCAGGTGCGCCACGCACCACAGGCTGAACGCGATGAGCTGCGGATGCCGGATCAGTTTCGTGACGCGGGTCTTCGCGCCGCTGGCGGCGAACAGGTAGAAGGCGATCAAGATGAGCAGGTTGTTGATCCCGACCATCGCCGGGCTGCGTCCCCAGAAGAAGGCGCCGTCGGCAGAGCGGTAGCCGATCACCATCAGCACAATGGACACGACGAGCGCGAGGGCAACGACACCCTTCCCCCTGTCCGCGCCGAGGCGCGCCCGTAATCCGGGGGCCAGTCTTTTGAGAAGATGCGCCGCCCACCAGAGCGCCACGCCGAGTATCAGCCAGAACATCGTTCAGTCTCCCTGCCGGTCGAGCGCACGGATCGCGTCCGCCTTGGCGAGCGTCGCGCGAGCCGTGGCCACATGCAAGCCTTCGACGATGCGACCGTCGAGCACAGCGACCGCCTGCCCCTCCGCCAGCGCGGCTTCGTAGGCCGCGATCTGCCGTCTCGCGAGGTCCAACTCCGCCTCGGACGGTCCGAAGATCTCGTTCGCCGCAGCGATCTGCGCCGGATGGATCAGGCTCTTGCCGTCGAAGCCCAGGTCCCGCCCCTGCCGGCACTCCGCCAGGAACCCGTCCTCGTCACGGAATGCGTTGAAGACCCCGTCGATGGCGACAACGCCCGCCGCCCGCGCTGCCAGTAGACAGGTCTGCAGCGCGACCTGAAGCTCCGCCCGCGCCGGCCCGACACGCGCGCCGAGGTCGTTGGCCAAGTCGTTCGTCCCCATCACGAGGCCCGCGACCCGCTCATGCGCGGCAATCGCGGCGGCATTCATCACACCCCCGGGCGTTTCCATCATCGCCCAGACCGGAGTCGCAGTGAGGGTCGCCACGCGGTCGATCTGCCCCGCGTCGCCGACTTTCGGGACAACGATCCCGTCGCAGGATGCACCGAGAGCCCTGGCGTCGGCCTCGCCCCACTCGGTGTCGAATCCGTTGATCCGGACAAGTCGCAAGGTGCCGCCATGATCGGCGTCGAGCTCCGCAGCGACAGCGTCACGCGCGGCGACCTTCGCGTCCGGCGCGACGGCATCCTCGAGGTCGAAGATCACCGAGTCGACGGCGAGACTCCGGCACTTCTCCATCGCCCGCGGCTTGGAGCCGGGAACGTAGAGCACGGATCGGAAGGGTCTGTCGCTCATGCCGGCGCCTCGCTGTCTCGATTCCAGCAAGGGTGGCCACAGCGGCCCCTGACTTTCAACTCGCTCCGCAACACCCGCCGTGTCGCGCTGTTAACCGTTCCTTGGAGTATCGGGCGCAGGATGCCGGTCGAGAACGCCGCGACTGGCAGGACCATGACCAAGGGCGAAGCGGCGCGTGACAGCGAAACCCGGCCGGCCCGCTGCGGCGCGCCCACTTCCGAAAGGTCACTGATGATGTCCAGGCAGTTCCTCGCATTCACCTTCTTCTCCGCCGCCATGTCGCTCGCTGCGCATGAAGCCGCCGCCCAGTCCCGCTGCGCCAGCCGCGACGCGGTCGTCACCGGGCTGGCGGAACGTTACGGCGAAAGCCGGCAATCCATGGGCCTCGCCGCCAACAACACGGTCGTCGAGATCTTCGCCTCGGAAGAGACGGGGACGTGGACGATCACCATGACGCGGCCGGGCGGCCCGACCTGCCTGGTCGCCTCGGGCGAGGCGTTCCAAGCGATGCTCGAGGGGCTGCCGAACACCGATTCGCCCGCCTGACCCGGAGCAGAATTTGAAACCCGACGGGCCAATCCCGGGTTATGTTGCAGCGCGGGCGGTATTTCCCCCGCGGTCGCAATTCGGGAGTCCTGTCATGCAGGTCGTCAAAACGTTCGTTTCCGCCGCGCTCATCGCCTGCGCCCTGCCCGCCATCGCGCAGGAGACCGCGGTCTCCGGCATCGGGTCAGTCGATTTCGAGGCATCCGATTATCTTGGCACGACACTCCTGAACCAGCGGCTCTACGCGACCGGCGGCGAAGGCATGGCCGAGGATGCGGCAATGGCGCAGGGCAGTTGGAAGAACATCGGCGAGATCCATGACCTCGTCATCAGCGAAGACGGGACGGTCAAGGCCGCCATCGTCGGCGTCGGCGGCTTCCTCGGCATCGGGGAAAAGGACGTCGCCATCGCGCTCGACCGCATCGCGCGCACGGTCGACGAGGCTGGCCAGACGGTCCACGTCGTCGATGTCACCACCGAAGAGCTTCAAGCCGCCGCCGCGTTCGAGGGCCTGCCGGAAATCGCCCCGGCGGAGGACTGATCAGCTGATCCCGTCCCAGATCAGCCGAAGCCCTGTCAGCGTGAGCAGCACGTAGGTCAGGCCGAAGAACAGCTTCTCGGGCATCCAATGGTGCGCCCGGACGCCAATCCACGCCCCGATCAGCGCGACCGGCGCGAGCATCAGTGAGGCGAGCAGACTGTCTGCGGTGAAAATCCCGATGAAGGCGTAGGGCACCGCCTTCAGAAGGTTGATCGCCCAGAACACGATGACGGTCGTCGCCTGGAAGGTGGTCTTCCCCATTCCCTGGTTCAGCAGAAACACCGCGACAGGCGGCCCGCCGGCGTGGCTGACGAAGCTGGTGAAACCGGCCACGACCCCCGCAATCGCACCCCAGGCGCGCGAAAAGGCGGAATGCCCGGCCTTCAGCCAGCCCTGCTTCTGCGCGTATTGATAGGCGACGAACAGGATGCACATCAGCCCGAGGAACAGCCGGAACACATCCGGCTCCACCACGACATAGAGCCACGCTCCCAGCGCGATTCCCGGCACCGCGCCGGCAATCAGCCAAAGGGCGGAGGGCTTGTGCCATTGCCCGCGATACGCGCCGAGAGAGGCGACATCGACCAGCATCAGCAGCGGAAGCATCATGCCCAGCGCGAAGCCCGGCGGCAGCGCGACGGCCAGAATCGCCGCACCCGCGAACGCCGCGCCGGAGCCGAACCCGGCCTTTGATACGGCCGCGAACAGCACGGCGGGGACCGCGATCGCGAAGAAGAACAGGTCGAATGTCATCGTAACGGCTTTTCAAGGACTTGCGGCGACTGATAGCGCGAACATCCTGTGCGCGCCAGCGACGCCGGCGATCCTGCCGCGTCGCGGCGCTCTTGCACGAGGTTCGGTGAGGGACTAACCCCCTTTTCGTGAAGATCAAAGTGGAACAGCAGGGACACTCTCCTACAATGGCCAGACCCAAGATCGCCCTTATCGGTGCCGGACAAATCGGCGGGACGCTCGCGCATCTCGCTGCCATCAAGGAACTGGGCGACGTCGTCCTGTTCGACATCGCCGAGGGCACGCCGCAGGGCAAGGCGCTCGACATCGCCGAATCCGGCCCGGCGGAGAAATTCGACGCCAAGCTCAAGGGCACCAACGACTACGCCGACATCGCGGGCGCCGACGTCTGCATCGTCACCGCCGGTGTCCCCCGCAAGCCGGGGATGAGCCGCGACGACCTGCTCGGCATCAACCTCAAGGTGATGAAAGCCGTCGGTGAAGGCATCAAGGCCAATGCGCCGGACGCGTTCGTCATCTGCATCACCAACCCGCTCGACGCGATGGTCTGGGCGCTCAAGGAATTCTCCGGCCTCCCGGCCGAGAAGGTCTGCGGCATGGCCGGCGTCCTCGACAGCGCGCGCTTCCGCCATTTCCTTGCCGAGGAATTCGACGTCTCCATGCGCGACGTCTCCGCCTTCGTGCTCGGCGGCCATGGCGACACGATGGTGCCGCTGGTGCGCTATTCCACCGTCGCCGGCATCCCGCTGCCCGACCTCGTGGATATGGGCTGGACCACCAAGGACAAGCTCGACGCCATCGTTCAGCGCACCCGTGACGGCGGCGCCGAGATCGTGGGCCTGCTGAAGACCGGCTCCGCCTTCTATGCCCCCGCCACCTCCGCGATCGAGATGGCCGAGGCCTACCTCAAGGACCAGAAGCGTCTGCTGCCCTGCGCGGCCTACGTCGACGGTGCCTACGGTCTCGACGGGTTCTACGTCGGCGTTCCGACGATCATCGGTGCCGGCGGCATCGAGCGGATCGTCGAGATCAAGATGAACAAGGATGAGCAGGCGATGTTCGACAAGTCGGTCGACGCCGTCAAAGGCCTCGTCTCCGCCTGCAAGGGCATCGACGAGTCGCTCGCCTGATCGAAGACTGACGGCGGCGCGGCCACCCGCGCCGCCGCACCTCGGGAGAATCGGGGAATGGACGATCGCGGTTTCGTCTTCGCCGCCTCCGGCCAAAGCTACACCACCTGCGCTGTCGCCGCCGCGAAGAGCCTGAGGCGTGCGTCGCCAGACCTCCCCATCGACATTTTCACCGACAGCGAAGTCGAGGACAGCGTCTTCGACCGCGTTCATCCACTTCGGGACAGCTGGTTCAGACCAAAGCTCGAAGCGCTCGTGCGCACCCGTTTCGCGCGGACGGTCGTGCTCGACTCCGACATTTTCGTGGTCGCCGACATCTCCGACATCTTCGAAGTTCTGACGCGGTTCGACGTCGCCGCCGCGCAGGTCCAGAACCGCAACCAGCGGTTCGCGCTGAAGAAGTGGCGGCGCAACATGCCGAACGCCTTTCCCCAGATAAACTCCGGCGTCCTCGGCATCCGAAAGTCCGCCGCGACCGATGCGCTCTTTACCGAATGCCAGCGCCGGATGCAGGAGGAGGAGCTGCCTCAGGACCAACCCGTCCTGCGCGAACTGCTGTTCGACAGCGACCTGCGTCTCGCGATCCTGCCGCCGGAATACAATGCCCGCGACGTGACGCTCTGGCGGTTCGGCACGTCCAAGATCCCCGCGCCCCGCGTCCTGCATCGCAGCGCCTTTCACGGCCGCATGACGAACGGCAAGGTCCCGACGCCCGAGGCGCTCTACGGCCGCCGCTTCATGCGGCATGTCGAGCGCCTCGTCGCGGCGGATCGCCACCTCACACCGGGCACGACCCGGCACGTGTCCGCGCTCAACGACTTGCTCGGCCAGCTCCGCGGCCGGCTGTTTCCCCGCCGCTGAAGGGCCCGCCCTCCGGCCAACCTGTTGGAACCGAGGCCTCGTGCGTCGGCAGCCAGGGACCCCGTGCGGCGCGGCTAGAGACCGGAATAATCAGTCAAACCTTGCCGACTCGCCGGGCGCTACGCTTGACCCTCGGGTGCAGCGTGCCATGGTCGAGGGACGACGGGATGCGCCCGCGGCCCTCGTTTCCGAGTCGCCGGCGCTGCATCGCCAGCATTGTGATCACACCCCGGAAGCGTGTGATCACAAACTGCGCTTTTTCCCGCCTGATAGCGTAAACGCCTTTGGCACATGGTAACGTCTGTGCTTTAGGAGCACCGAAAACGAAGCCAGACCGAGGGTAAGCCCCATGAACATTCACGAATACCAGGCGAAGGCTCTTCTGCGGTCCTACGGGGCTCCGGTCAGCGACGGCCGCGCCGTCTTCAAGGCCGAGGAGGCCAAGACCGCTGCGGGTGAGCTCGACGGACCGCTCTGGGTCGTGAAGGCGCAGATCCACGCCGGCGGCCGGGGCAAGGGTTCCTTCTCCGAAGCCGACGCCGGCGAAAAGGGCGGCGTCCGCCTCGCCAAGTCGGTGGAAGAAGCCGCCGAAGAAGCCAAGAAGATGCTCGGCCGCACGCTGGTCACGCACCAGACCGGGCCGGCCGGCAAACAGGTCAACCGCATCTACATCGAAGACGGCTCCGACATCGAGAAGGAGCTGTACCTTGCGCTTCTCGTCGATCGCGTCTCCAGCCGTGTGTCCTTCGTCTGCTCGACCGAGGGCGGCATGGACATCGAGGAAGTCGCCGCGAACACGCCCGACAAGATCCTGTCCTTCTCCGTCGACCCGGCCGCGGGCTACCAGCCCTACCACGGCCGCCGCATTGCGTTCGCGCTCGGCCTCGAGGGCAAGCAGGTGAAGGAATGCGTCTCGCTGATGGGCCTGCTCTACAAGGCCTTCATCGAGAAGGACATGGAGATGCTGGAGATCAACCCGCTGATCGTCACCGACTCGGGGAATCTCAAGGTTCTCGACGCCAAGCTCGGCTTCGACTCGAACGCGCTCTACCGCCAGCCCGACGTCTTCGCGCTGCGCGACGAGACGGAAGAGGACCCGAAAGAGCTTCAGGCCTCCAAATACGACCTGAATTACATCGCGCTCGACGGTGAGATCGGCTGCATGGTCAACGGCGCCGGCCTCGCCATGGCGACGATGGACATCATCAAGCTTTATGGCGCCGAGCCCGCCAACTTCCTCGACGTCGGCGGCGGCGCCACGAAGGAGAAGGTGACCGAGGCGTTCAAGATCATCACGTCGGATCCCAATGTGAAGGGCATCCTCGTGAACATCTTCGGCGGCATTATGCGCTGCGATGTCATCGCCGAAGGCGTGATCGCCGCGGTGAAGGAGGTCGGCCTCGAAGTGCCGCTCGTCGTCCGTCTCGAAGGCACCAACGTCGAGAAGGGGAAGGAGATCATCGCCTCCTCCGGTCTCAATGTCATCGCCGCCGACGACCTCAAGGACGGCGCCCAGAAGATCGTGAAGGCCGTCAAGGGTTAAGCATGTTCGACGCGGTTCCCAGTCCTGCCGGGTCGAGTGCCCGCAGGTCAGGTGAGGCCGGAGGGCCTCAGGGCGGGACAGTCCCGTCCCGGCCCAACGGTCGCCATACCGGGGCCGCATCGATGGGGTTTGGCATGTGCGCCGCGCGGCAGATGATGCCGCGCCCCAATGCACATGACGAGGACCCTGCCGATGACCCGCACCCTGCGCCTTCTCGCGCTGCCGATTGCCGCCACCCTTCTGGTGTCTGCCTGCACCTCGCAGAACGTCCATACGATGGGCGTGTCCGAGGCCTGCACTCCCGGAACATACTCGCCCTACCTTTCCGGAGCCGGTGTGCCGGTACGCTGCGGACCGCAGCTTCTGTCGCCGCACTGACGGAGGCGGAACGGAACGGTCGCGCGGCGGGTTGCCTCGGAAACGGAGGTAGCACGCATGTCCAAAGACCTGATTCCCGACTCGCAGCTCGATGCACTCGTTCCCGAGGATCCGACGGGACGCGACCGGCTGATGCCGGTGCTCGTCGCCGGCGGGCTTCTTGCCGCCGGGGCGCTGCTGTTGCGGGTCGATCCGGGATCGGCGCAAGTGCCGTCTCCGGCGCGCTATGGCGATGCGCCTCGGGGCAGCCGCTTCCGGCGGGCAGCGCAGGCATCGCGCGACACGATCGCGCCGCTCGCGCCCTCCAACCTTACGGACTCGATCGGGCGCTCGCTGGTGATCGGCGGTGCCGCCCTGATCCTCACCCGTTTCTTCGACGAGCTAGTCGGCCGCTCGCGGCACTGACGCTCGACCTCCCGTACATTTTCCGGGCCGAGGGGACAGCCCCCCGGCCCGACACCTGTCACCGGCCCGCGCATCGCGCGGCGCCGCACATCGTCCTGCGCCGCACCGACGTGGCACTGAAGTAAGGAGACGCCGTTCATGGCCGTACTGATTGACGAAAACACCAAGGTGATCTGCCAGGGCCTGACCGGCTCGCAGGGGACGTTCCACTCCGAGCAGGCCATTGCGTACGGCACCAAGATGGTCGGCGGCGTGACCCCCGGCAAAGGCGGCCAAACCCACCTCGACCTGCCGGTCTTCAACTCGGTCCACGAGGCGAAGCATGCGACCGAGGCCAACGCCTCCGTCATCTACGTGCCGCCGCCGTTCGCCGCCGATTCCATCCTCGAGGCGATCGACGCCGAGATGGAGCTGATCGTCTGCATCACCGAGGGCATTCCGGTGCTCGACATGATGAAGGTCAAGCGCGCACTCATGGACAGCAAATCGGTCCTCATTGGTCCGAACTGCCCCGGTGTCATCACGCCCGACGCTTGCAAGATCGGCATCATGCCTGGCCACATCCACCGTCGCGGCACCGTCGGCGTCGTCTCGCGCTCCGGCACGCTGACCTACGAGGCGGTGAAGCAGACCACCGATGTCGGCCTCGGCCAGTCCACATGCGTCGGCATCGGCGGCGACCCGATCAAGGGCACCGAGCATATCGACGTGCTCGAATGGTTCCTCGCCGATGACGAGACCGAAAGCATCATCATGATCGGCGAGATCGGCGGTTCGGCCGAGGAAGAAGCCGCCCAGTTCCTGAAGGACGAGGCCAAGAAAGGCCGCAAGAAGCCGGTCGCCGGGTTCATCGCGGGCCGCACGGCACCTCCGGGTCGCCGCATGGGCCACGCCGGTGCGATCGTCGCCGGCGGCAAGGGCGGTGCCGAGGACAAGATCGAAGCGATGAAGTCCGCCGGCATCGTGGTCGCCGACAGCCCCGCCACGCTCGGCGAGGCCGTGCTCAAGGCGATCGGCTGACACCATGATCGGAGGCCGGGACATGGCGATCGAGGCGGCGGGCAGCGTCCCGTCTTCTGTTGCCGTTCCCGCTTCCGTGAGATCGGCACGCAACCGGCGCCGCGCCCGCGCATTTCGAAGACCGATGTCCTATATTCAAAGCAAACCGGTGGTCAGTCCCGAAGGGGGAACATCATGACCGAACAGAGCCCCAACGACGTCTTCCACGCCTCCAGCTTCCTGCAGGGTGCGAACGCCGATTACATCGAACAGCTGTACGCGAAGTACGCCGACGACCCGTCGGCGGTCGACAACAGCTGGCAGGAATTCTTCCGATCGCTCGGCGACGACGAAACGGAGGCGAAGGCGGAAGCCGCCGGGCCGAGCTGGCTGCGCCACGACTGGCCGCCGGTGCCGAACGACGACCTGACCGCAGCGCTCGACGGCCAGTGGCCGATGGACCCGGTCACTTCGAAGGACGCGAAGGCTGCAGGTGAGAAGATCGCCGCCAAGGCCGCCGAGAAGGGCATCAAGGTCAGCGACCAGCAGATCCGCAATGCTGTGCTCGATTCGATCCGCGCGCTCATGCTGATCCGCGCCTACCGCATCCGTGGTCACCTTGCCGCCGATCTCGACCCGCTCGGGATGCGCGAAGAGACTCCGCACCCGGAGCTGGAGCCGGAATCCTACGGCTTCACCAAGGAAGACATGGATCGCCCGATCTTCATCGACAACGTGCTCGGCCTTGAGGTCGCCACGATGAAGGAGATCGTGGAGATCGTGAAGCGCACCTACTGCGGCACCTTCGCGCTGCAGTACATGCACATCTCCGACCCGGAGCAGGCCGCCTGGCTGAAAGAGCGGATCGAAGGCTTCGGCAAGGAGATCAAGTTCACCCAGAACGGCCGCAAGGCGATCCTGAACAAGCTGGTCGAGGCCGAGGGCTTCGAGAAGTTCCTGCACGTGAAGTACATGGGCACCAAGCGGTTCGGCCTGGATGGTGGCGAGTCGCTGATCCCGGCGATGGAGCAGATCATCAAGCGCGGCGGCGCGCTCGGCGTCGAGGAGATGGTCATCGGCATGCCGCACCGTGGCCGCCTGTCCGTCCTCGCCAACGTCATGCAGAAGCCCTACCGCGCGATCTTCAACGAGTTCCAGGGCGGCAGCTTCAAACCCGACGACGTCGATGGCTCGGGTGACGTCAAATACCACCTCGGCGCCTCGTCCGACCGGGAATTCGACGGCAACACCGTCCACCTTTCGCTCACCGCGAACCCTTCGCACCTCGAGGCGGTCAATCCGGTCGTGCTCGGCAAGGTCCGCGCCAAGCAGGACCAGCGCAAGGACAAGGACCGCAAGACGGTCGTCGGCGTTCTGCTGCACGGTGATGCCGCCTTCGCCGGACAGGGCGTGGTGGCCGAGGGCTTCGGCCTGTCCGGCCTGCGCGGCCACCGCACCGGCGGCACGATCCACTTCGTCGTGAACAACCAGATCGGCTTCACCACCGCGCCGCACTTCTCGCGCTCGTCGCCCTACCCGACGGACATCGCGCTGATGGTCGAAGCGCCGATCTTCCACGTGAACGGCGACGACCCCGAGGCCGTGGTTCACGCCGCCAAGGTCGCGATCGAGTATCGCCAGAAGTTCGGCAAGGACGTCGTCATCGACATGTTCTGCTACCGCCGGTTCGGTCACAACGAAGGTGACGAGCCGATGTTCACCAACCCGGTGATGTACAAGAAGATCAAGCAGCAGAAGACCACGCTGACGCTCTACACCGATCGGCTCGTCAAGGACGGGCTGATCCCCGAGGGCGAGATCGAGGACCTCAAGTCGCAGTTCCAGAACCACCTCAACGAAGAGTTCGAGGCGGGCAAGACCTACAAGCCCAACAAGGCCGACTGGCTGGACGGGCGCTGGTCCCACATGGACAAGATGAAAGAGGGCAAATACCAGCGCGGCAAGACCTCCATCGACGACAAGACGATGGAAGATCTCGGCAAGGCGCTGACCACCGGTCCCGACGGCTTCGCCCTGCACCGCACGGTGGAGCGCCTGCTTCAGACCAAGCGCGACATGTTCGAGAGCGGCAAGGGTTTCGACTGGGCCACGGCCGAGGCGATGGCCTTCGGCTCCCTTCTGACCGAAGGCTACCCGGTGCGCCTGTCGGGTCAGGATTCCACGCGCGGCACCTTCAGCCAGCGGCACTCCGCCCTCGTCAGCCAGGAATCGGAAGAGCGGTACTATCCCCTCAACCACGTTCGCGAGGGGCAGGCCAATTTCGAAGTCATCGACTCGATGCTGTCGGAATACGCCGTCTGCGGGTTCGAGTACGGCTACTCGCTGGCCGAACCGAACGCGCTGACCCTGTGGGAAGCGCAGTTCGGCGACTTCGCCAACGGCGCGCAGATCATGTTCGACCAGTTCGTGTCTTCGGGCGAGTCGAAGTGGCTGCGGATGTCGGGCCTCGTCCTGCTGCTGCCGCACGGCTACATGGGCCAGGGTCCGGAACACTCCTCCGCCCGGCTCGAACGGTTCCTGCAGATGTGCGGCCAGGACAACTGGATCGTCGCCAACTGCTCGACCCCGGCGAACTACTTCCACATCCTGCGCCGTCAGCTGCACCGCAGCTTCCGCAAGCCGCTCGTGCTGATGACGCCGAAGGACCTTCTGCGCCACAAGCTCGCGACCTCGACGAAGGAGGATTTCCTCAAGGGGTCGTCCTTCCACCGCGTTCTCTGGGATGACGCCGAGAAGGGCCAGTCCGACACCGAGCTGCGCCCCGATGACGAGATCAAGCGCGTCGTGATGTGTTCTGGCCGGGTCTACTACGACCTGCTGGAAGAACGGGACGCCCGCGGCATCGACGACGTTTACCTGCTGCGCGTCGAACAGTTCTATCCGTTCCCGGCCCAATCCGCCGTGAAGGAGCTCGACCGCTTCAAGAACGCCGAGATGATCTGGTGCCAGGAAGAACCGAAGAACCAGGGCGCGTGGTCGTTCCTCGAACCCAACCTCGAGTGGGTGCTTACCCGCATCGGCGCGAAGAACACTCGCGCGACTTACGTCGGCCGTCCCGCCGCGGCCTCGCCCGCGACCGGCCTCGCCTCGCAGCACAAAGCCCAGCAAGCGGCCCTCGTCGACGAGGCCCTGACCATCGAAGGGAAGTAAGAAGATGTCCGTAGAAGTCCGTGTCCCTGCCCTCGGGGAGAGCGTCACCGAAGCCACTGTCGCGACCTGGTTCAAGAAGCCCGGCGATGACGTCGAGGTGGACGAGATGCTCTGCGAGCTCGAAACCGACAAGGTGACGGTGGAGGTTCCCTCCCCCGCCGCTGGCAAGCTGGAAGAGATCGTCGCCTCTGAAGGCGATACGGTCGGCGTCGACGCGCTGCTCGCCAACATCGCCGAAGCGGGCGACGCGGGGTCCTCCACGGACGTCAAGCCGCGCGAAGGCAAGTCCGCCGACGATGACGCCGACTCCAAGGAAGAGGCCGCCCCGGCCGAAGAGGAAGAGGCCCCGGCCTCCTCCTCCGATGGCGGCGACGGCGAGTCGATCGACATCATGGTCCCCTCGCTCGGCGAGAGCGTGACCGAAGCGACCGTGTCCACCTGGTTCAAGAAGCCGGGTGACAGCTTCGAGGCGGACGAGATGCTCTGCGAGCTCGAGACCGACAAGGTCTCGGTCGAAGTGCCCGCGCCCGCCGCCGGCAAGATCACCGAAGTCCTCGCCGAGGAAGGCTCCACCGTCGAGGCGGGCGGCAAGCTCGCCGTGATGACGACCGGCGAAGGTGGCGGTGCCGCCAAGTCCGAGGCTCCGAAGGAAGAGCCCAAGGCCGAAGCGCCCAAGGCCGGCAGCAAGGACACCGAGGATGCGCCCTCCGCCAAGAAGATGATGGCGGAAAAGAACATCTCCCCCGATGCCGTGACCGGCACCGGCAAGGATGGCCGCATCATGAAGGAAGACGTGCTGAACGCGATCAACAAGCCCGCCAAGGAAGAGGCGCCGAAGCAGGCGCCGCGCGCGCCCGTTGCCGCGGCTGATGCCGACCGGGAAGAGCGGGTGAAGATGACCCGCCTGCGCCAGACCATCGCGCGCCGCCTGAAGGAGGCCCAGAACTCCGCCGCCATGCTGACGACCTACAACGAGGTCGACATGGGCGCGGTCATGGACCTTCGGAACGAGTACAAGGACCTGTTCCTCAAGAAGCACGGCGTGAAGCTCGGCTTCATGTCCTTCTTCGTGAAGGCCTGCTGCCACGCCCTGAAAGAGGTTCCGGACGTCAACGCCGAGATCGACGGCACCGATGTGGTCTACAAGAACTACGTCCACATGGGCATCGCCGTCGGCACGCCGAACGGCCTCGTCGTTCCGGTTGTGCGCGACGCCGACCAGAAAGGCTTCGCCGCGATCGAACAGGAGATCGGCGAGCTCGGCGCGAAGGGTCGCGACGGCAAGCTGACGATGGCCGAGATGCAGGGCGGGTCCTTCACCATCTCCAACGGTGGTGTCTACGGCTCGCTCATGTCCTCGCCGATCCTGAACCCGCCGCAGTCGGGTATCCTCGGCATGCACAAGATTCAGGAACGGCCGATGGTCGTGAACGGCAAGATCGAGATCCGGCCGATGATGTACCTCGCCCTCAGCTACGATCACCGCATCGTCGACGGCAAGGGCGCCGTGACCTTCCTCGTCCGCGTGAAGGAAGCGCTCGAGGATCCGCGCCGTCTGCTTATGGACTTGTAAGGGTGACAGGATGTCCGGCCCCCGTCCCGCACGTCGCGGGGGGCCGGACCCCATCCCGTGCGAGGTATCTCCGTGACGCCTGACCGCAATCGCCCCGCCGTCATGTCCTGCATGCGTGACGAGGGCGCGCACCTGCTGGAGTGGCTGGCCTATCACCGTGCCGTCGGCTTCGGCGAGGTGGTGGTGGCGACCAACGACTGCTCCGACGGGACCGATGCGCTGCTCGACGCGCTCGCCGCCGCCGGGGAGGTCACGCACCTGCGCAATGACGTGCCCGACGGCACCCCGCCGCAGCACAGCGGCACGGCGCTGGCGATGGCGCACCTGCGCGCGCGCGGCGCTCATTGGGTGCTCCATATCGACGCCGACGAGTTTCTCAACGTTCAGACCGGGCATGGTACGGTCGACGACCTGCTCGCCGTCGCGCCGGATGCCGACTGCATCTGCATCGGCTGGCGCAACTTCGGGGACGGTGGTCATGCCGCGTGGCCCGGCGCCACCCTGCCCCACTTCACCCGCCGTGAAGGGCCGCCCAAGCCGGACGAGAGCTACTTCAAGTGCCTCTTCCGCCTTGCGTCCTTCGACCACGCATACGCCCACATGCCGACCCGGCCAACGATGGCGAACCCGACGCTGGTCAACGCCGCAGGTCAGCAGCTGAAGAACGACCAGCTGTTCGCCGACGCCCCCCGCGTCCGGTTTTTCCCGGTGCGCGATGCGCTGCGGCTCGACCGGGTGGCGATCAACCACTACGGGGTGAAATCACCCGACGTGTTCACGATGAAACTCGCCCGGGGCCGGGGCGAGAACACGCGTGGCCACCAGAAATACCGGCTCGGCTCCGAATGGCACCGCCGCGCCAACCGCAACGAGGTCGAGGACACGACGATCCTGCGCCACTGGCCCGCGACCGAAGCCGGGATCGCCCGCCTCCGCGCGCTTCCCGGCGTGGCCGAGGCCGAAGCCCGCTGCCTCGCCTGGTTCGACGACCGCAGACTGGAGACTGCCGAATGACCCCCGAACTCACCGTTCTCGTGCTGGCCGCCCTGTTGCAGGTCGTGCAGTTCGCCCTTTTCTCGATCCCCGCGAACATGGAGCTCGGCACGGGCAAGACCGCCTCTCCCCGCGATCCGCAGCGGATGGACAAACCCCTGATGGAGCAGGTGAGCATCCGGACCGGGCGGCTCGGCCGCGCCTTCAACAACCACTTCGAGGCGCTGATCCTCTTCACCATCGCCGTCGTGGCGCTGTCGATCTCGGACCAGGGCAACGGCTACACGGCGACGCTGGCGTGGATCTACCTGCTGGCGCGGGTCCTCTACATCCCCGCCTACGCCTTCGGCTGGGTGCCGTGGCGCTCGCTGATCTTCGCCTTCGGCTTCTTCGCGACCGTGCTCATGCTGCTCGCGGCGCTCTTTTGACCTCTCCGCGCGCGGAGACTACGGATAAGGCCGCGGACAGCGGCAGACAGAAAGGATGACCTGAAATGGCCCAATACGATGTCATCGTGATCGGCTCCGGCCCCGGCGGCTACGTCTGCGCGATCCGTTGCGCGCAGCTCGGCCTCAAGACGGCTGTCGTCGAAGGGCGCGAAACGCTCGGCGGCACCTGCCTGAACGTCGGCTGCATCCCCTCCAAGGCGCTGCTGCACGCGACCGAGATGCTGCACGAGGCGGAGCACAACTTCGCCGAGATGGGCCTGAAGGGCAAAACCCAGTCCGTCGACTGGAAGCAGATGCTCTCCTACAAGGAGACCACGATCGGCCAGAACACCGGCGGCATCGAATTCCTGTTCAAGAAGAACAAGATCGACTGGCTGAAGGGCTGGGGCTCCATCCCCGAGGCAGGCAAGGTGAAGGTCGGTGACGAGGTCCACGAGGCCAAGCACATCGTCGTTGCCTCCGGCTCCGAACCGGCGTCCCTGAAAGGTGTCGAGGTCGACGAGAAAACCGTCGTCACCTCCACCGGCGCGCTCGAACTGTCGAAAATCCCGAAGAAGATGGTCGTGATCGGTGCCGGCGTCATCGGGCTCGAGCTCGGCTCGGTCTACAAGCGCCTCGGTGCAGAGGTCACGGTGGTCGAGTTCCTCGACAAGATCACCCCCACGATGGACGGCGAAGTGTCCCGCCAGTTCCAGAAAATGCTGACCAAGCAGGGGCTGGAGTTCATCCTCGGCGCCGCCGTGCAGGGGGTCGAGGTCGGCAAGGGCAAGGCCAAGGTCACCTACAAGCTGAAGAAGGACGACAGCGAGGCGACGATCGACGCCGACACCGTCCTCGTCTCCACCGGCCGCCGGCCCTACACCGACGGGCTCGGCCTCGACGCCCTCGGCGTCGAGATGGAGCGCGGCATGATCAAGACCGACGATCACTACAAGACGAACGTCGACGGCATCTACGCGATCGGTGACTGCATCGCCGGCCCCATGCTCGCCCACAAGGCCGAGGACGAGGGCACCGCCGTCGCCGAAGGCATCGCGGGCCAGCATCCGCACGTGAACTACGGCGTGATCCCGTCCGTCGTCTACACCCACCCCGAGGTCGCCTCGGTCGGCAAGACCGAAGAGCAGCTGAAGGACGAGGGCAAGAAGTACAAGGTCGGCAAGTTCCCCTTCATGGGCAACGCGCGGGCCAAGGCGAACTTCTCCTCCGAGGGGTTCGTGAAGATCCTCGCCGATGCGGAAACCGACCGGGTCCTCGGCGCACACATCATCGGCCCGATGGCCGGCGACCTGATCCACGAGATCTGCGTCGCGATGGAATTCGGCGCCGCGGCCGAGGATGTCGCCCGCACCTGCCACGCGCACCCGACCTACTCGGAAGCCGTGCGCGAAGCCGCGCTCGCCTGCGGCGACGGGGCGATCCACGTATGAGCGTGAAGATCGCCCCCTCCATCCTCGCCGCCGACTTCGCCGACTTCGGGCGCGAAGTGAAAGCGGTCGAGGCGCAGGGCGCGGACTGGATCCACGTCGACGTGATGGATGGGCACTTCGTGCCCAACCTCACCTTCGGGCCGCCAATGGCGAAGGCACTGCGCCCGCACGTGACGACCTTCATGGACGTTCACCTGATGATCGCGCCGGTCGATGCCTTCATCGACGCCTTCGCCGACGCCGGGGCCGACATGCTGACCTCTCACATCGAGGCGGGCCCCCACGTCCACCGCACCATGCAGGCGACGAAAGCCGCCGGCATGAAGGCCGGGCTGGCGCTCAACCCCGGCACATCGGTCGAGGCCGTCACCCCCCTGCTCGACATTGTCGACATGGTACTGGTCATGACGGTGAATCCCGGTTTCGGCGGGCAGAAGTTCCTGCACCACCAGCTCGCCCAGATCCGTCGCCTGAAAGAGCTGATCGGCGACCGCGAGATCCTGATCCAGGTCGACGGCGGCATCGACCCGACGACCGCGCCGCTCGTCACCGCGGCAGGGGCGGACGTGCTGGTCGCCGGCTCCTCCATCTTCCGGGACGGCTCCGCCGACGCGCCGGAGCCCTACGGTGCCGCCATCACCGCGCTCAGGGACGCGGCAAGCACCGGGATCTGATTCAGATCAAGGTCCTCCCCCTTCAAAGATGTCAGGAATTTGCATCTTTTCTCGGGGAGGATCGAATTGCGACTCACGATCCGTTCGAACATCGCGATGCGCGCTCTTATGGTCTGTGCCGTGAACACGCCCGACATCGTGCGGAAAAGCGACATCGCAAGAGCCTGCAACGTGTCTGAGGCGCACCTCGCCATCGTGATCAACCGTCTCTCCCGGGCTGGCGTGCTCGACACCGTGCGCGGTCGCAACGGCGGCGTGCGCCTTGCCCTCCCGGCAGAGCAGATCAGCGTCGGGCAGGTCTTCCGCGTGCTCGAGGGCGGCTCCCCCATCGTCGAGTGCTTCGAAGCGAACAATACCTGCCCGCTCACCCCGGGCTGCCGCCTGCGCGGCAAGCTGGCCGAAGCGATGGACGTCTTCTACGACCATCTCGACAACACGAGCGTCGCCGACCTCGTGGATGACAACGACACGCTCGAGTCGATGCTGAGCATCGACAGCCAGTCCGCCATGTCCGGCAGCTAGGTCGCGTCCGCGGGGTGTCGTCTTAGCACTTGCGTTATGTTATAACATTACATACGAAGCCTGTCAGACATTCGCCGCAAGCGACGGAGACGAGGCATGACAGGACCGACCGCGTGATGCCCCGCAACCGCGGGGCCACCACCCTCAGGGTCAGACGCTGCAACGAGGACCCGATGCGGGAATTCGACCGCCTTCCGCCCGAGCTTCGGACATGGCTGGCCGGGGCCATGCTGCCTTGGCGCCCCCGTTCGGTCCGTCGCGCCTTCGACAGGGCCATCGCCCGGACGCGCGACACGTCCAGTGCCCTGCGGGAGCTCGACCTCCTCGAAGAACGGCTCATCGCGAAGGACGCGATCCGCATCTGGGGCAACGCCCACCCCCAAGTTCAAGGGCGCACGACGGAAGATATCACCAACTGATCTGGTTCAGAAAATTTGGTAGCGTGGGTGCGTTCTAGTCACGATCAAACGCTATTGCTGCGTTCCAGTCTCCCGCAAAGATCAAAGCAAGCCGATACAAATGACGAGCCTATAAGATCGATGCTGACGTTGTTGTTTCTAGCTTCCTTGGCGACGCTACTGGCATGGTTCTCCGCGGGTCTTTCCGCTCCACAAACACCAGAGAGCATCCAACAGACCCGAGGTACTGATGCGGGCCAGCACCTCAGGTCGTTACCGCGCTAGGACTTAGCTAACCTCAATACTCCCGTATCTTGGCCAGAGAAGCCGACCGTTCGCTTAACGGTCTGTCATCCGTCAATCCATTCCGGAGAAAGTCGAACAGCACGAATGGCCTTGCGGTGCCAAGTGTAGGTCACCAGCAGGTCCCCATCCGGCATCTCAGTCACTGACGGATAAGACAGCTCGCTATTGGGCTGGCTTTCGTAGGCTGGATCGTTGGTAAGACACCAGCCCGGCCCTGTCTCGATATCTCTTTTCTTCCAGCTCTTTCCACCATCCGTTGATATGGCGAGGGTCATCGGAGCGCGAGGCGTGCCCCATACAGTACGCTGCACGTCAGCGGGCGGGGGTGCGCCTGTCTTGCCCTCTTCAACATCATCGTACAGGTCCTGCCGCCTTGGCGTAGTCTCATCGGCACGGATGTCGTTGAAGACCAGAGCAATACCACCATTCGACAGCGGGCGGGCCATGATGGAAGAGTTGTTGTTGGGCAGGTCCGTCGGCTCCGGCTTCGTCCAGCTGCGTCCACCGTCGGTGGAGTGACAAGCGTAGATTGCATCCGCCCAGCGGCTCCGGAACAGGCCGAGAAGTTCATCCCCAGTCGGTACGATGCACATGTGGACGAGGCCGAGGCTGGCATCGACCGGATTTTCGGCCCAGCTCTTCCCGGCATCGTCTGAGATTGCGACGACAGAAGTGTCCATACGCCCGGTCCAGCGCTCTCCGTCTATCGGGTTACAGTGGAAGATCGGAAGTAGCCAACGACCCGCATCGATCTTGACCAACGGCGACCGGATGAAGGTGCCAGCCTTGTCGAACATCACCTCGATGTCGCCCCAGCTCTTGCCTCCATCGGTCGACCTGCGCTGACGAACGAATGCGGTGTCCTGGTTGCCGAAGTGCTGGGCAGTCCAGATAGCGACGAGCTCGTTACCGTCCTCGTAGAGTACCGGGTTCTGTTCCGAGCGTTCCGGGTCATCGGAGATCTTCACCTCTTCTGTCCACTGGTCCGCACCTTTCGGCAGGCTCGAGAACCAGATCGAGACGTCGGGCTTGCCCTCCTGTGAGCCGGCGAACCAGAGGCAGCCGATGTCTCCGTTCTCCTGCGTCAGTAGAAAGGACGCATGGGTCGAGGCAGCGGCAGTCGGCAGAAAGCCGTCCAGACGCCCCGCGTCGCTCTCGCGCATCAGTCCGTCACGGCGCGGGTACTCTCCGATCTTGGTCATGGTGGTCCTCCCTCTGTCCAACTGGACATGTTGTGAATCAGTCAGGGTAGATCGTGAGTTCGCTCCCTGTGCATCGGCCAATAGATTACAAGAGAACAGCTTGGCAACAAGTCAGAATCGACTGGAATTTAGATTGAGCAGAAATTTATTAAACTATTACAATGGTATAATTGACCCCCCACCGTAAGGGCCAGTACCCTAGCGGGATATGTTGACAAATTTACAGCTGCTGTCATGGTGCTTGGCACGAATTCAGGGGAGGAGCCCATGACACACAAGATCAAAGCCGGCATTACCCGGCGCACCCTGCTCATGAGCGGCGCGGCCGCCGTTGGGGCACTATCCGTCGGCGCACGCCCGACCCAACTAATGGCGCAAACACCTGCCGCAGAGCAGGTTCTAAAGGTCGCCCACGGTGGCTTCGACCTTGACTGGTCGCCGATGCGTGGCGGCGGTCGCGTGCTTCGTTGGAACTCACTCTGGTGGGCGAGCCCGATGTACTTCGACGAAAATGCGCAAATCCAGCCGTACGTCGTTACGGAGTGGACGCCGAACGACGACATGACCGAGTGGACCTTCACCCTGAACCCCGACGCGGTGTTCTCGGACGGTAGCCCGATCACGGCTGCGGACATCAAGGGGTCGTGGGAACTGGCCGCGATGCCTTCCACCCGCCACGAACGGGTGAATCAGGTGCTGGCCGGCGTCGTCGGCTACGACGAAATCACCGGAGGCGAGACCTCGACGCTTGAAGGTGTTGCCACTCCCGACGACCAAACCGTCGTCGTGACGCTTGGCACGCCCGATCCAATCTTCTTCATGCGGATCGCCAACCATTTGATCCCGATCGTGAAAGCCTCGGAGGCCCGCGACGAGAACGGCGAAGAAGTCATGGAATGGTTCGCCCCCGAAAACGGTGGCATCACCTCCGGCCCCTTCACCATGGTGGAGCTAGACGTGGACGGCGGCTCTATCGCTTTCGAGCCCAACCCGAACTTCTTCATCGAAGCTCCGAAGCTGACCCGCGTCGAGATCCAGGTGATCGAGGACACGGTGACCGCGACCAACCTGATCGCGCGCGGAGACATGCATGCTCACACTGAGCTTGTCACCTCGACCATCATCCAGGACCTCGGACCCGAATTCTCGGCCGGCCCGCAGATCCCGTCAGGGCAGCACTTCTGGTTCAACGTGAACGCGGCGCCGTTCGATGACCCGATGGTGCGCGAGGCGGCGATCCTCGCCGTTGACCGCGAGGGCCTGATCCGGGCCTCGTTCCCCGACGGCCCCCACGAGATGGCGGAACAGATCCTCGTCGGAATCGACGGTGTGGACCCCGATTGGGAGCCCTATCCCTACGACCCGGAACGCGCCCGCGAACTGCTGGCCGAGTCGTCCTACGGCGGCCCCGAACGCCTGCCCCGCCTCATCCTCGCCGGCACGACTACGCCCGCGATCACCGCCGCGGCGCAGTTCATCGTGGAACAGTGGAGGCAAAACCTCGGCATTACGGCCGTGGAACTGCGACCCTCACTGGACGGCTTCCGACCGGCGGATGTCCACATCATCCGCGACGACGCCGGCACCCGGATCCCGGACGCTGCCTCGTTCCTGAATGCCAACATCTCGACCGAAGGCAACATCTCCAAGAACAAGATGAACGGCTATTCGAACGAGGAGATCGACAGCCTGCTCGACGCGGCAATCGACATGGCGGTCGACAACCCGGACCGGATCGGCAATGCGCGGGAAGCGCAACGCATCTTCCGCGACGAGTTCGGCTTCATTCCGTGGTACTATGAGACGATGTCCCGCTGGGCTCGTGCCGAAGTCGAGGGGATGGAGAAGAACCTCGATTGGCAGGTCATTCGCCCCTGGAACATCCAGATCATGGAATCCTGAGCCTGCCGGCCTGACGCTCCCACCCATGGCCCGGCAACCTTGCCGGGCCATGGGCTCCCAGAACGACCCGAGGTTCCCATGCTCCGCCATACGCTCCGGCGACTTCTCGTCTGGATCCCGACCGCCCTGCTGATCCTGCTAGCCGTCTACGCGCTTGCCTTCTATGGCGCGGGCGACCCAATCAAGCTGATCTTCGAGCGCGCCCCGGGCGATGTTGCCTACGATCCTGAGCGGATTGAAGCGATCCGAGAACGTGCCGGCCTCAACGACCCTTTCCTTGAACAGTTCGGCCGGTACGTGCTGAACGTCGTGCAGGGCGACTTTGGCAATTCGCTGATCTCCGGTCGCTCGGTCACGACGATGATTAAGAGCGCTGCCCCGGTATCGATGCAACTCGGCATATTGGCGATCGCGCTTACCGCGCTCGTGGCGATCCCGCTTGGCTTGATCGCCGGCCTCAACCAGAACACGCACCTCGACTACTGGATCCTCGGGTCTGCGCTATTCCTCTGGGCCATTCCTGCCTACGTCGCTGGCCCAATCATGATGGTCCTTCTTATCCTGCTGCTACCCGACGCGCAGATTCCATACGGTTGGGGCGGCATCCTCGACACGCGCATCATCCTTCCGCTCATCGTGCTGGCCTTCCAGCCCATCGCCCTGATTGTGCGCCAGACCCGCGCGGCAGTAATCGAGATCATGGGTGAGGACTTCGTTCGGACTGCCCGCGCCAAGGGCATCACCGAACGGCAGGTCGCGATGCGCCACATCCTGCGGCCGATCCTGACGCCGGTCATCACCCAGCTCGGTCTCATCATGATTACCCTCGTGAACGGGGCGATCTTCGTCGAACTCGTCTTCGGCCTCCCCGGCTTGGGCCGGATGACGGTGCAGGCGCTAACCAGCTCTGATTATCCGGTCATCCTCGCTGTGACGCTGATCGCCTCGTTCCTCGTCATGGCGGCGAACCTGATGGTCGACCTCGCTTATCCCCTGCTCGATCCCCGAGCCTCCGAAGCGCGGAGTGCGTGACATGGCCGCCATCGAACCGACAGATCCCAAAGTACTGGACGATGAGGCCGCGTCCCTCTGGGGCGACGCATGGGCCCGGCTCAAGGCAAATCGCATTGCGATGGCCGGCCTCGTGATGATCGCGCTGCTCTTCGCGATCGCCCTGATCGGCCCCTACGTCACGCCCTATGACTTCCTTGACCAGAACCTCGACCTGCGATCCGCGCCACCATCCTGGGCCCACCCGTTCGGCACGGACGAGCTTGGCCGGGATGTCCTGTCGCGCGTGATCTTCGGCACCCGGACGGCGCTTATCGTCGGCGTTGTCGTAACCCTGATTGCTGCCGCGCTCGGCGCGTTTCTCGGAGCGCTGGCCGGCTACATCGGAGGCCGGGTGGATCGCTTTGTGATGTGGCTGACGGACGTGTTCATGTCCGTGCCGCAGCTTTTGCTGGTGATCGTCGTCACTACCACCATGAAGCCACCACTGTCCCGCTGGATGGACGCGCAGTACATGGAGACGCTGAACCCGTTCTACCGCAACACGATGTGGATCGACTTCTTCATGGTGTTCGGGGGCATCTCGCTGGTCATGTGGCCGCAGTACGCCCGGATCGTTCGCGGCCAGGTGCTGTCCGTGCGCTCGCGTCCCTACGTCACTGCCGCCCGCGCTCTCGGCCTCGGGCAGAGCGCCATCCTGCGCCGCTACATCCTGCCGAATTCGATCGGCCCGCTCATCGTCGCCGTCAGCGCCGGTATCGGTCAGGCGATGGTCCTCGAGAGCGCCTTCTCCTTCCTTGGCGTCGGTGTTCAGCCTCCTATCCCTTCATGGGGCCTGATGATCTCCGACGGGCTGCGGACCTGGCAGCAATACCCGCACCTTCTGGCCGCGCCGGCGCTGACCCTCGGCATCGCCACTGTCGCCTTCAGCTTCCTTGGCGACGGCCTCAACGACGCTCTCAATCCCAAAGGCTCTAAATGACCAAGACCGAAATCTTCCCGCCGATCGCTATCGACCGCCCTGCCCGGCTGGTTTTCGGCTGGGGCCGCGTCGGAGAAGTCGGCGATTTCGCCCATGCCACGGGCGCGCATCGCACCCTGGTGATCGCCGACGCGTTCAACGCCGATCGCGTCGGGCTTCTGAACCTGCCCGGCGAAGTTACCACCTTTGGCACAGTCAAACCCGAGCCGGACATCGAAAACCTTGAGTCTGCGCGAGAAGCAGCGGCTGCCTGTGCCCCCGACCTCGTCGTTGGCTTCGGCGGCGGCAGCGCAATGGACCTCGCCAAGCTCGTCGCCGTGCTGGTCGGTCGCGATCACAAGCTGTCAGACATCGCCGGCCCGAATCGGGCCCCTGTCAGAACGGTGGACCTCGTCCAGGTACCGACGACTGCCGGGACCGGCAGCGAAGCCGGGATCCGCTCGCTCATCACCGACCCGGAAACGCGGAGCAAGGTCGCGGTCGAGAGCCGCAACATGTGCGCCGACCTCGCCTTGATCGATCCGGAACTGACCGCCACGATCCCTCCCGCCATCACTGCGACCACAGGTGTCGATGCGCTGGCGCATTGCACCGAGGCCTTCACCTCCGCTCGCGCCCATCCGATGATCGACCTCTACGCACGGGAGGGCATCCGGCTCGCCGGACAATGGCTGCCGGTCGCCGTGCGCAACGGCACCGACCAAGAAGCGCGGACGGCCATGTCTCTGGCCTCGCTTTACGGAGGGTTCTGCCTCGGCCAAGTCAACACCACTGCCGGTCACGCGCTGTCCTACCCGCTCGGCACGCGCTTCGGCTTGCCGCATGGCCTCGCCAACGCACTGATCTATCCACACACTCTTGCTTTCAATGCGCCAGCCCGACCGGAGAAAACGGCAGAGATTGCCCGCGCGCTTGGTGTCGCCGAGTCGGGATCAATGAAGGCGGATGTCACCGCCTTCTGCCGCGATCTCGGGATCGAGATGTCGCTCGCCGCGAACGGCGTCACTGCGCAGGACCTCGACGGGATGGCGGAAGAGGCGGCGGCGATCCGGCGACTGCTGGACTGGAACCCACGCGACATCGGCAAGGACGACATCCGCGCAATCTACGAAGAGGCACTCTGAGCCGAGCGCCTCAGCCTGTCAGCGCATTCGCAGATCCAGTTTACCACCCTCGAACAGCCGGTCGCGCGACCCATGCAGGTGCTCAGTCATCAGGTCGTGCGCCAGATCACCCTGTCCGTCGCGGATCGCTTCGAAGATGGCGTAATGCTCATCGAACACGGCCTGCAACCCCGGTTGCGGGCCCATCAACGCCTCTCCGTGAAGCTTCATGCCGACGCCGATATGGCTCTTGAGAGCCAGCATCGACGAGCTGAAGTAATGATTGTTCGACGCCTCGGAAATCGTCTGGTGAAAGACGAAATCGGCATCCTCGCGGTGGCTGTGCCGCCGGGTCGCGTCAGCCATCATCTGCAGCGATGCCTCGATCCGTTCGAGCGCGGACGGGTTATGCCGCTCCGCCGCATGGCGCGCGGCAACAGGCTCGATCGCGAGACGAAACTCGTAGCAGCGTTGGATGTCGGCAATTGTCTCCAGCGGAGCAAAGCCGAGCCGCGCCTCCTGTGCCGGTGCCCGAACGAAGCTGCCGGCCCCCTGTCGCGAGTAGATCAGGTTCTCGTCCCGTAGCCGGCTAAGCGCGAAACGAATGATCGGACGCGAGACGCTGAACTGCTCGGACAGCTCCTTCTCACTCGGAAGCCGCTGGTTCTCCTGGTACTCGCCTGAACTGATCCGCGTATGCAGGATATGGAAGATACGATCCGCCAGCGTGCTGCGGGTCCCCGTCGGGCTTTCCATGTCTCCGTCGGCCGTCTCAGCCATGTTTGCGCTCCCAAATCGATCCCGCGCGAGGGTTCACTGGTAATAGTCCGGCGGCACTGACGAGATCCAGTAGCGCCGACGGTCCGCCGAAACCGCCGGACTTCGTTACGATCTGCATTGCCCGGTGCCCGCTGTCGAGCGGCGCGACCCTGACAATGCCGGGACAGGGTTCGTCGAGCACGGTCAGTCGACTGATACCGAGCCTGTCCAGAATGGCCGCTGCTGTCTCACCCCCCGTCGCGACGAGGAGGCCATGACGTCGTGCGCCGAGGCGCGAGGCGACGCTGTCGGCAAAGCGCCGGACGGCATCGGCCGGGTCGAGCGGCGCAAAACCCTCGGCAAGCACGACGGTCGACAGGTCATCCTCCGGCAGCTCCGGAATTACGCCGCCCGGGGCCGGCACCACGAGCATCCCCTCCGCTGCGAGTGCATCGACCTGCGCACGGGTGATCGGGTCCCGTGATCCGACGGCGACGAGCACCGGCCCTGTCCAGTCCTCCCGACGATTGTCCGAAATATCCTCGAAACGTCGCGCGATGGCGGCGGAGAACCCGCGCGCACCCACCGCCAGAGTCCCCGGCGTAAGTGTCGCCGCGATCCGATCGAGGTCGGAAGCGCTCTCGCAGTCGGGAAAGCTTGCCCCGGCCCAGCCCATCCGTCCCACGATGTCGATTGGTTCCGCGACGCCGTCACCGACCAGCCGTCCGGCCCGGACGACCCGACCCATGTCCGGGATCGCGGGGCAGACGACCGCCTGCTCGCAGTCGGCCGCCTCAGCCGTCGCGCGGGTCTCCAGGCCGGGATGGCCCTTCATCCGGCTGTCGATCTTGCGGAACAGGATTTCGGGCTGCATCCGGGCAACCGCCTTACCAAAGCTCTGTGCGCGCGCCTCGGCCACCTCCGGTGGACCGTCACGTGTGCCGGAGACCAGACCGATGGCATCGGCTTCCACCCCCTCGAGCGAGCGGAGCGGATCGTTACCGCAGCAGACGACGGTTCTCAGACCCCGTGCCGCGAACGGTACGATGGCGTCGAGCGCACCGGTAAGGTCATCGGCGATGAGCGCGACGCGCGGGCTCATCAGCTGGGCTCACCTTGGATGGTCTCGGGCACCATGTGGCAGGCAACCCAATGCTCCGGCGCAGCCTCGCGCCACTGCGGCACCTTCTGGGAGCAGACAGTCTCGGCCAGCGGACAGCGCGTGTGAAAGCGGCACCCGGTCGGTGGATTCAAGGGTGAGGGGATCTCACCCACCAGTTCCTGACGGCGCCGATTGCGCTCCCGCTCCGGATCGGGCTCCGGCACAGCCGACAGCAGCGCGCGCGTGTAGGGGTGAAGTGGTTCGTGAAATAGCGCCTTCTTGGGCGCGAGCTCCGCGGGACGGCCGAGATACATGACAAGCACCCGGTCCGACATGTGCCGCACCACGGCGAGGTCGTGAGCGATGAACAGGTAGGTCAGACCGTACTTCTTCTGGAGGCTCATCAGCAGATTCACGATCTGCGCCTGCACCGAAACGTCGAGCGCGGAGACCGCCTCGTCACAGACGATGAATTCTGGATCGCAAGCGAGCGCCCGGGCGATGGCCACCCGCTGTCGCTGCCCGCCGGACAGCTGGTGTGGGTAGGAGCTGAGCACGCGCGTCGGCAGCCCGACGTCACCCAGCATCTCCACGCTTTTGTCGCGGACCGTTTTCTTCGTGGCCAGCCCGTGGAGCAGCAACGGCTCGGCCAACACTTCGCCGATGGTCATTCGCGGGTTGAGCGTCGCATACGGGTCCTGAAATACGACCTGCAGCTTCTGGCGGAAGCGGCGCATCTGCTTCTCGCTGAGCTGCGTCAGGTCCGTTCCCTCAAAGGTCACCGATCCCTCCGAGGGCTTCAGCAACTGCAGGATCGAGAAGCCAAGCGTTGACTTCCCGCAGCCAGACTCGCCCACCACCGACAGCGTTTCGCCCCGGCGGACGTCTATCGTGACGTCCTCCAGCGCGTGAACGGTGCGGACTTCGGTCCCGAATGCCCCGGGCTTGACGTAGAATTTCTTCCCGAGGTTCTCGATCCTCAGCAACGGCTCGGCATTCGGGAGCGCGCGCGACGACGGGCTGTCCATCCTTACCTCCATGTTCATGCGCTCACCTCTTCAGTTCGGGCTGCCAGGCCTGGCACCGTAACCCAGCAGGCGGCCCGGTGGCTCGACGTCGCTGAGACCGGCTCGAGTGGCGGCATTTCGTGGCCGCACCTGTCCACCGCATTCGCGCAGCGCGGCGCGAACGGGCAGCCCGCCGGCCGACGTCGCGGGTCCGGCGGCGTGCCGGGGATCGAGGCGAGTTCCTCCGGCTCCGCATCGTCGTCGCCGAGACCGGGCAGCGAAGCCAGAAGTCCCCGCGTGTAGGGATGAGTCGGATTGGCGTAGAGGTCGTCGACTTGCGCCTCCTCGACGATCACACCCGCGTAGAGCACGATGATCCGGTCGACGAGACCGGAAATCAGCGCGAGGTCGTGGGTGATCCAGATGATCGCCGTGCCGAGCCGGCCGCGAATGTCCTTCACCATATCGACGACTTGCGCCTGAATCGTCACGTCGAGCGCCGTCGTTGGCTCGTCCGCAATCACCAGCGACGGCTCGCAGGCAAGGCCCATCGCGATCATCACCCGCTGGCGCATACCGCCGGACAGCTCGTGCGGGTAGTTGTCCAGCCGCTCCTTCGGGCTCGGGATGCCGACGAGCGTCAGAAGCTCCTCTGCCCGCGCGAGCGCCGCCGCCTTCTTCATATTCCGGTGCCGGATCAGCGACTCCGTCAACTGATCGCCGATCCGCATCACCGGATTGAAAGAGGTCATCGGGTCCTGAAAGATCATGCCGATCTCGGCGCCACGGACGCTCCGCATCTCCTTGGCGGAGAGCTTCAACAGGTCCCGGTCCCGGTACATGACTCGTCCGCGGGACGCTTCAGCGGTGTGCGGCAACAGTCCCATCAGAGAGAGCGCGGTGATCGATTTTCCGCAGCCGGACTCCCCGACGACACCCAGCGCCTCGCCTTCCCGAACCTCGAAGCTGAGCGCGGGCACGATACTGGCCGTCTGACCGCCCCGCATTCTGATATCGATCCCCAGCTCCTCTACCGAGAGCAGCGGGGCTCCCCCTTGACGATCCGTCGACATGGGCACCTCCCAGCTAGTCCCATGAGGCTCTTGGATACTTGTTCATTTGTCAACATAGATCGACCGCAGGATGCATTAAGGAAGCGCTATCCGTCGTAATTTCACTGCAAAACGACGGAATAACCTGCATTTTACTCTGAATGACAAGCTAGCGCCCGACTTGACAATTTGACTGAACCGGTCACAACTTGCCGCGTCTTTCGAGGAGGGAACAGCATGTCAGCGTCAATGCCGGACGATCGCGTCGGGATCACGATGGGCGATCCCGCAGGTGTCGGGCCCGAAGTCATCATGCGCGCCGCCGCCAGCCTGTCCGCGCATGAGCTCGCCGCCACCACCGTCATCGGTACGGCCGACGTACTGCGCCGGGCTGCCGAGGTAACCGGCGTCAAGCTCCCCCTGTCGCAGAGCCCGAAGGACGGACATCTGCACGTGACTGAGGTCGAGGTTCCCGGCCTTTCCGCCGACTGGGGCAAGCTGCACGCCTCCTGTGGCGACGCCAGCTTCCGCTATGTCGAACGCGCAACCCGCATGGCGGAGGCCGGAGAGATCTCCGCCATCGTAACCGCGCCCATCAACAAGGAGGCGCTCAACAGCGCCGGCCACCACTACGATGGCCACACCGGCATGCTCGCTGCGCTGACCGGCCAACGATCGAGCTTCATGCTGCTCGCCTGCGAGCGGATGAAGGTGATCCACGTCTCCACGCATGTCGCCCTGTCTGAAGCGATCAACCGGGCCCGCCCCGCTCGCGTCATCGAGACGATCGAGGCAGGTCATGCCCACCTCCGTCGCCTCGGCGTCGAGGCCCCGCGCATTGCCGTCGCCGGGCTCAACCCGCACTGCGGCGAGAACGGCCTTTTCGGTGATGAAGACGACACGTATCTCGCCCCCGCCGTCGCCGAAGCCCGCAAGAATGGCATCGACGTCGTCGGTCCCATCTCGGCCGACACCTTGTTCCACCGCGCCTATAGCGGTCAATTCGACCTCGTCGTCGCGCAATACCACGATCAAGGTCATATCCCGATGAAGCTGGTGGCGTTTGATACGACGGTGAACGTCTCGCTCGGCCTGCCAATCGACCGCACCTCCGTTGATCACGGCACCGCCTTCGATATCGCCGGCACCGGGAAGGCAGATCACGGCAACATGCTTCACGCCATCGCCTACGCCCGTCGCCTTGCCGCCACGCGCGCCGCCAAACGGGAGACCGCATCATGAAGGGTGTTTACTGCGCCGCCGCTACCCCGCTGAACGCGGACCTGTCACCCGACACGGGGCGTCTCGCCGATCACTGCCGCCAGCTTCTCGAGGACGGTTGTCACGGGGTCGCCCTGCTCGGCTCTACCGGGGAGGCGAACTCGTTCTCAGTGTCAGAGCGGACTACGATGCTCGAAAGCGTCGTGAAGGCCGGCTTGTCGCCCGAGACCCTGATGCCGGGCACCGGTGTCGCGAACCTGCCGGAGACGGTGGAGTTGACCCGCCACGCCCTATCGCTCGGCGTGACGACGGTCGTCATGCTGCCGCCCTTTTACTACAAGGAGCCGGGTGACGCCGGCGTGGTAGAATCGTACTGTCGCGTGCTGGACGAGGTCGACGACGACCGCTTGCGGGTGGTGCTCTACCACATTCCCCAATTCAGTCAGACATCCATCACCCCAAAGGTCATCGAGGACCTGACCGGACGGTACCCGCAAACCGTCGTCGGCATGAAAGATTCCGCGGGAAATCTAGACCGGATGATCGAAATCGCCGGGCGCTTCCCGGGATTCGACGTTCTGTCAGGGGCCGACCCCCTGATGTTGCCGCTCCTGAAGGCCGGCTGCGCCGGATGCATCACGGCGACATCCAACCTGCTATCGACCGATTTGCGCTTCATCTACGACAATTACGCCAACGATTCCCGCCGGGACGATGTTGATGCCGCGCAGGCCCGCGTGGTTTCCGTCCGTGAACTAAGTAATCGGCATGCACAGATACCAACCATCAAAACCATGGTCGGCGGACGCTACGATGACTCGTCCTGGCGAAGAGTCCGAACTCCGCTCATGCCGCTGCCCGAAGACGACGGGGACGCAATCTGCAGCGACCTGCGGGCGTTGATGAATTGAGGGGCAACATTCCAATTGCATCCACTAGAGCTTCCCTGCACCGACTACACCTTTAGAGAATTCGCGTTGTAAGGTGTTACGACTTGCACGTTGAAATCTCTGATTGGCCCAGGTTGCGACTGCAAGTATTCGTCTAATTGAACGCCGGCCAGGATGTCTGCTTCTGGCCGGTGGCGGTCATTCGCTAAGAGGGTCATCGCCGGGGTGCGATAGCTCCGAAACGATAGTCCGCGAACACGCACGACCTGCTCCGGGTGACCAAAGTCAGCGGCGCTGGATGGAATTGCTTTACCCCAAGTGGCGTCCCCACAGATGTTCGCGGCCACTCGCACGAAGGCCTATCATGCGGCCAAAACCTTTTCTGTCTGACCAAACTACGTGTCGCTAAACCCGCCCCCCGAGAGTTCGGCGAGACCATCCTCCCAGGACATGACCGGCACATATCCGAGGTCCCGCTGCGCCTTGTGGATGTTGAGTGTAATCTCGACTGCACTAGTGGCAAAGTCTTGGAAGCTCATCGGCCCCCGCCAACGGCCGCCACTCACGCGATGAAGCCCGTCGCCTAGTCGCGCGACGTTGCGGAGCACGCCGCGCGGCACCGTCTTGGTGGGGACCTCGATTCTCTGGCTCTCCAAGAGTCCGGTGACAGTCTCGCGGAAGGTGCGCGCCGGTCCATCCGAGACATGGTAGATCTCGCCAGATGCTCCACGCTCCAAGGCCAGTTCCACGGCGTGGCACAGATTGGCGATGTGTAATGTTGAGGAGCGATAGCCCCCACCCGAGATCCAGCCGAACTGCCCGCTTTGAGCAGCGCCGACCAGCGTCGGCAGGGCCGTCGTATCGTCGCGCCCCCAGACCATGCGGGGGCGCAGGGTGACCACGTGCTGGCCGGAGGCGGCAGCGCGCAGGGCAATCCTCTCCGCTTCGGCCTTTCCAGCTGAGTAGGCTCCGGCAGGGCGAGACGGGTAGGGCGTACTCTCGTCAACGTTGCACAGCGGCCGGCCATCTTGGAGAACGGAATCTGTGCTGATGTGGATTGCCTTCTCTATATTCGCCTGTCTGGCGGCCTCGAGGACGCGTCTGGTGCCCTCTGGATTGATGACGGCCGCAGCGGAACCGGCTCCATGATCAACGCTCGCAGCCGCATGGATGAGGGTATCCGCACTGGACATGAGTGGCGCCAGATCGGCGCTCAACATGTCACCGAGTACGGGTTCCCCGCCCCAGGCTCTCACGCGATCAGCGGCCTCAGCGTTGCGGACCAGACCAATGACCCGCCGGCCCTTCGCAATGAAGTGGCGCAGCAGGTTGCGACCGACATAGCCAGCAGCGCCGGTAATGAAAATTGCATGCTCAGACACAGCGATCACCGACGGTGCTCATACCCTGACGGGCGAGCGTTTCGATATCTGCTAGAATTTCGACTCGCTCGGCCTCGCTCCAGTCGTAAAACTCAAGATGTTGTTGAAACTTCAGCCCTTCCAGCGCCAGCCAGGCCAGACGGGCGGCACGGGGATGGCTCGCCTGCTCCAGCAGATCGCGGCCGAGGGCGCTTTGGTTTTCGCGAAACGCGTCACGCAGCGTCGAGTCCTGCATCAGCGCTGAAACGAGGCTCAGCACGGCACCGTTCTCGCCCGGCACTGGCGGACTGCGCCGAGCGGCCTCAATCCGGCCGCGCAGAGGCGCATCAAGCTCTCCAGCGAACTCAGCCTGGCAGGCCTCGTTGAAGGCGTTATCAGCCTTGATGTTGCGGTTGACCAGAGCCGCGACGAGATCGGATTTACTGGAATGCTCGTACAGCACTGTCGCCTTCGACACGCCGGCTTCTTTCGCGACCGCATCGATGGTGAGCACACCATCGCGTGCAACTACACGTTCGACGGCATCGAGGATCTGTTGTTGATCATGTTTTCTTGGGCGGGCCATGGATCACCTGTTTATTTCCATTCGGTCGGAAATAAACAGGTGACCTCCTGCTGTCAATTCGTACGACGACATCGCGCTCCCGGAAGGTCGGCGACGAAGAGAGCTACGGTCTGTTCGACTGACGGTTCGTAGATGACCCTCATCCACGTGACGGCGTATCGGCATACAGCGCATGTATGGCACCGAGCTAAAGACATTTTGGCGAGCTCCGCCAAAGAGTGGCCGCGCTTCACGTCCTCACGCTGCAGCCGCGAAATCTTCATTCATCATGGCGGCAAATAAAGGTTCGAAGTGAACATGCGGAGGCGCAGGGGTTTGGCTGTTAGGTTCCCTCAACTAGGCGCGACAAGTTCAGTCCAGTTTGGACGTTGAGACCTGCCGCGACGATCGCCGCTTCCGGCCCCTGTCAGACGTATATCCCCACCGCGACGAGTGTCCGCTTCCCCACGCTTCTCTGGCCATCACCATCTCCCGATCAAATCCTTCGTTTGCGGTTCGACCAAAGACTAACCCACGCCGTTGGCGAAGGAATTGCTGCGACGCAGAGAACGGTTGGTCCCGTTCCACGAGGGCACCCATATATCTCCACGCCGTTGGACTTTGGAGTTGGTTCATCGGCGAAGCAGAAAGCTAGTTGTTACAGCCACCTTCGCCACGGCACGTCATTCACTGCTTTGCCGAGAGGTGAGATCTGTGACGGAGACGACTTCGATCTGGATGTCGCCTCGAACACGGAAAAAAGCCCACCAAGTTAGCTACCAAATCGATTTACATTTGACTCAACCGACAAGAAGTGTGACTTCTCATCGTTACAAATCGATTTGCAGGGGGGTGAGTCGGCGTGGTCAAGATCAAGCAAGTCGCGGAACGGGCCGGCGTCTCACCGACGAGCGTCAGCCACGTCCTGTCGCGCAAGCGGCAAGTCTCCGACGAATTGCGCCGCAAGGTCGAGGCCGCCATCGCCGATCTCGGCTACGCGCCCAACCCGTTGGCCCAGGGCCTTCGAACTGGCAAGACCGGTAGCGTCGCGTTTGTCCTTCCTGACATATGCAACCCCAATTACTCCGAGATGGCGCGCGCGCTTCAAGCGGGCCTAACCCGCTCGGGTGAGGACATGCTGGTCTACAACAGCGACCTGCCAGGCCAGTCCGATACGATGGCCGCCGACGAATCCGGCCGTGCCATCCTCGACCGTATCCGCGCGGGCCGTGTCGACGGGCTTATCGTCGCCGAAGCCGCACTTCAGGGAGCGGAAAGCGAGCTCCGCACACTCGGTTGTCCCTGCATCTACATCGGCGACTTGCCGAAGCCCCTCGTCGACAGTGTCAGCACTGATCAGTCGGAGAATACCCGCCTCGTCGCGCGGCACCTGATAGAGCGCGGACATACCCGCATTGCCCATGTCACCGGGCCGCACCATCTGCGGATGAGCAAGCCACGCAAGGATGCGTTCGAAGGCGCGTTGGTCGACGCGGGCGTACCGATCATCGACGACTTGAGGTTCGAAGGTTCGTTTCTCGCAGAATCCGGTCGCAGGGCCGCGGACTGGCTTGTCGATCAGATGCCGAAGCACCAACCGACTGCGATCTTCGTGGCAGGGTCGCAGATGGCCCGCGGCATGATGGGACGCCTCTACGACCTAGGCATCAGCGTCCCCGGCGACATCGCGGTCGCGACCTACGACATGCACAATACGCTCGAGGACTTGCGACCGCGCCTGACCTCGGTCGGTACGAAGCCCTCGCAACTCGCCGAACGGGCGCTTGAGATGCTCCGCGAGCGGCTGTCCGGCAAGGAAACCGGGCCGCCACGACGAGAGGTCATCCCCGGCGAGCTGCGTGTCGGCCAGACGACCTGACGCTTAATCGAATTCACTGAATCAATGCCAAGGGAGGAAATCATGGCTAATTGCAAATCGATTTGGAGATCGAGTTCAACCGCGCTTGCCGCGCTGTCACTCGGCCTTGTCGCAACGTCGGCGCTGCCACAGGAGGCTGAGCGCGAGGACCAGCTCGTCTTCGAGAACATCAGCCAGCGCGTCACGACGCCGGAGAACTACAACCCTTACCTGCCGAGCACACTGCAACATGCGGGGCTTCAGCAGGTCGGACAGGAATCACTGTTCTACTACAACTACGAAAGCGGTGAGCTGGAGCCGTGGCTCGCCTCGGGTTACGAGTACAATGAAGCGTTCGACGAGGTCACGATCACCCTGCGCCCAGAAGCGCGGTGGAGCGATGGTGAGCCGTTCACGGCGGACGATGTCGTCTTCACCATGCAGATGCTGAAGGAGAACGCACCAGCGCTCGGCGGCAATTCAGTCGATGCGCGCACGTGGATCGAGGAGATCGAGGCAGTGGACGAGCATACCGTCCGCATCCAGCTGACCTCGGCCAACCCGCGTTACATCCTCAACACCTTCGGCGTACGCATCTACGGCACTGCCATGATCGTGCCTGAGCACATCTGGTCCGAGCAGGACCCGCTGACCTTCTCGAATTACGATCTCGAGGCCGGATACCCCGTCTCCACTTCGCCCTACCAGCTGACTTCTTCGACTACGACGGAGACAGTCTGGACCCGGCGCGACGACTGGTGGGCGTCCGAAAGCGGCTTCAAGGACCTGCCCGAACCAGTCGAAGTGCTGTTCCGCACCGCCGGCAGCGAGGAACGTCGCGCCGCGATGGCCAACGCGAACGAGTTGGACACGCTTTGGGTGCTGGGCCGCGACAACTTCGAACAGGTGGTAGAGCAGAACCCCGACATAACCGCCTGGTTCGAGGAGGCGCCCTACGCCTACCTGGACCCCTGCCCGCGCTACATGGCATTCAACACGACGAAGGCGCCGTTCGACGATCCGCGCGTCCGCTGGGCCGTCAGCTACGCGATGAACCGCGACGCCATCGTCGACATCGCGTGGGAGAACCTGACCGTTCCCGCCCAGTGGATGACGCCGGACTATCCTCCGTTCCAATCCTACATGGAAGAGAACGCCGACCTGTTCGAACAGTATGATACGCTGACCTACGACACCGACCGGACGGCTGAGCTGATGGAAGAGGCCGGGTTCGAGATGGACGGCGACTATTGGGTCGACGGTGACGGCAACCGGGTCACGCTCGACCTCGTGATCCGTCAGGGCGAAGCCGACCAAACGCGCATGGCGCCCGTCGTGTCGCAGCTTCTGCAACGCGCCGGCTTCGACGCGACGTTCCAGCTCACCGACATCGCGGCCTACACGGACGCGCTGAACAGCGGTCGGGCCGATGCGTGGCTCGACGTGTCTTGCGGCGGCGTCTCCGACCCTTACGCGACGTTTGAGCTCTACCACAGCCGCCATGCGGCCCCGGTCGGCGAAGTCGCCACCGGCGCGCGGACCCGTTGGGAGAACGAGCAGTTCGACGAGGTCGTGAACCAGATGGCGGTCACGGCCGCGGACGATCCGGCGATGCACGACCTGTTCCGCGAGGGGCTCGAGGTCTGGCTAGAGGAAATGCCGGCGGTGCCGCTGGTGCAGGCCGCGCTGCTGACCGGCTTCAACGAGCACTATTGGACCAACTGGCCGACGGAATCGAACAACTACGTTCACCCCGGCCACTGGTGGGCAACCGCCCTCCTGCTGGTCACCAATGTCGAAAAGGCCTCGGCCGAGTGATCCGGGCGGCGCGTGGTGGCCTTGAGCCGCCCGCGCCAACCGGCCTCCCCGCGGACCGGCCATCTGCCGGCCGGTCCGCGTCACAACATCCCAGACTTGGCGGCACGACAAAGCCGTCGAAAGATCGGAAGCTCCAATGACCTGGAATTATGTCGGTCGGCGCGTCGCGATGTTCTTCGCCGTCGTTCTGCTCGCAGCCTCAGCCAACTTCCTGATACCGCGCTTCGCCCCCGGTGATCCAACGGCCGCCGTGCTCGAACAGCTGATGTCGCGGGGCCAGCAGGTTGAAGGCGCAGGCGACATCGTCCAGGAATACCGCGAACGGTTCGGTCTCGATGATCCGCTGCACATCCAGTATTTCCGATACCTCTGGAATACGCTTCGGTTCGATCTCGGGCAGTCGATCTCGTTCTTTCCGCAGACGGTGTCCTCGGCGATCCTGGACGCCCTGCCATGGACGATCGGGCTGCTTCTCGTCTCGACATTCATCGCGTTCGGCGTCGGAAGCCTCGTCGGTGCCCTGATCGCGTGGCCCGGCGCACCGCGTGCCGTGAAGGCGCTGGTGCCGGGGCTGATGATGCTGTCGGCCATCCCCTACTACCTGCTCGCGCTCATCATCCTCTATGCGCTCGCCTTTTCCTCCGGGATATTCCCGCTCGGCGGCGCCTATTCGTCCTACCCTCGCAGTTTCGACTTCGAGACCGTGGTCGACATCCTCTACCATGCCTGCCTGCCGGCGCTGTCAATCGTGCTGGCCGGGGTCGGCTTCTGGGCGCTCGGCATGCGGGGCGCCATGATCGGCACGCTCGGCGAAGACTACCTGACACTTGCCGAGGCCAAGGGTCTGAAGCCCCGCCGTATCTTCTTCGGCTACGCGGTGCGGAACGCGATGTTGCCACAGGTGACGTCGCTCGCCATCGCACTCGGCACCGCCGCATCGGGGTCCGTGCTGGTCGAAGTCGCCTTCAATTACCCCGGCATCGGCTTCCTGCTCTACAACGCGCTGCGCTCGTCAGACTACTTCCTCGTGCAGGGGATCGCCTTCGTGCTGGTGCTGACCGTCGCGATCGCGGTGCTGATCCTGGACCTGGTCTACCCGTTCCTCGACCCCCGCATCGAGCGGCAGTGACGGAGGCCCCCATGTCCAACGTCCTCCGCACCCTTCGCGCAAGCCTGAGCTTCGCGCTCGCCAATCCCAAGATGCTGGCCGGGATCGCGATCCTCGCCGTGCTGCTGCTGTTCAGCTTCGTCGGTCCGATGTTCGTCGACCTGCGCAATGCCGAGCCGATTTCGGTCAGCACCAACCAGCGCCCTTCGGCCGAGCTCTGGCTCGGCAGCGATAGTGGCGGGCGCGACCTGCTGGCCGTGATGATCGCCGCGACGCCCCAGACCTTGCGAATGGGCGTGCTCGCCGGTGCGCTCGGAGTCGCGTTCGGGGTCTTCCTCGGCCTCGTCGCCGGCTACTGGGGCGGCTGGCGCGACCGTGTCATCTCGACCGTCACGGACACGATGCTGACGATCCCGCCGCTGGCCATCCTGCTGGTCGTCGCCGCCTCGATGCGGTCGATCACGGTGGAGATTATGGCGGTCATCATCGCAGCGCTGTCGTGGATGTTCGCCGCGCGCATCATCCGCGCGCAGGTCCTTTCCCTGCGGGAACAGAACTACGTGAAGATGGCGAAACTCTCCGGCATGAGCGATCTGCGCGTAGTGCTAACCGAGGTGCTGCCCAACATCGTGCCTCTGGCCTTCGCGGCCTTCGTCGGCGCGGTCTCCGGCGCGATCCTAGCCGGCATCGGGCTCGAGGTGCTCGGTCTCGGACCGCAGAACACGCCGACCCTCGGGATGACGATCTACTGGGCGCTGCTCTACTCGGCCTTCAGCCGGGGCATGTGGTGGTGGTGGCTGCCTCCGATCCTGATCCTGATCGCGCTCTTCATCTCACTCTTCCTCATCACCGCGGCCCTCGACGAGGTCGCCAACCCGAAACTGAGGAGGTCCCGCAAATGACCGGCCCCGTTCTCAGCATCCGCAACCTCTCTGTCACCTACCGCATCGCGAACGAGGATTTCCCGGCGGTCAGCGACGTGAATCTCGACCTCGCCGCGGGTGAGCGCATCGGCATCGTCGGCGAAAGCGGTTCTGGCAAGTCTACGCTCGCGCTCGCCCTCATGCGTTTGCACAAGCACCCCGCACGGATCGCCAGTGGCAGCGTCACGATCGGCGGCACCGACCTCTTGTCTCTCGGGAAGGAGCCGCTGCGGCGATTCCGGTGGGATCGCGTATCGATGATCCCGCAGGGCGCGATGAACTCGCTCAACCCGGTGACCACGGTGCGACGACAAATGACCGATACCATCCGCGCCCACACCCGTGAGCTGTCGAAGCGCGACATCAACGCCCGGATCGAGGACCTGCTGGAGCGCGTCGGCCTCGACCGTGGAGTCGCAGACCTCTACCCGCACGAGCTGTCGGGCGGCATGAAGCAGCGGGTCTGTATCGCGCTGGCCATCGTGCTGGAGCCGCAGCTCATCATCGCGGACGAGCCGACGAGCGCGCTCGACGTCGTGGTCCAGCGGCGGGTGATCGAGACACTGAAAGACGTTCAGTCGCAACTTGGCGCGGCGATGATCCTGATCGGGCACGACATGGGGCTGATGGCCCAGTCGGTCGACCGCTTGGCCGTCATGTATGCCGGCCGCCTCGTCGACGACGCACCGATCCGCGACTTTTTCCACGACCCGCAGCACCCCTACAGCCGGCTGCTGATCGACTCCCTGCCCTCCCCCGACGAGTTGAAGCCGCTCACCGGCATCCCTGGCATGCAGCCCGGCCTCGGGCGGTTGCCGGACGGCTGTCCGTTTCACCCCCGCTGCCCGAATGCCGCCGAGGTCTGCCGCAACATAGACCCGCCGCTCGAGCTGTCTGGTCCCAGTCGCCGCGCCGCCTGCCACATGGTCGCCGCCGCGCGCGCCGGCCGCAATTTCGAGGAGGTCACGGGATGAGCGCACCGCTTCTGGACATCGACGACGTCACGGTCAAATTCGGCGGCGGCGTCGGACAGGGCCCGGCTTTCACCGCGCTCGAGAACTTCACGCTGCGCATTCCCTCGGACGAGCCGCAGATCATCGCGGTCGCGGGCGAGAGCGGCTCCGGAAAGTCGACCATGGGGGGCGTCGGCCTCGGCCTGAACCGCCCGAGCGCCGGGACCGTCCGGTTCCAGGGCGACGACATCTGGGGCTCCGGCATGGCGCGTTCGACGGACTTCCGAAAGTCGGTGCAGGCGATCTTTCAGGACCCGTTCTCGGTCTTCAACCCGTTCTACCCGGTGGAGCGACTGCTGCGCATTCCGCTGCGCCAGTTCGGCATCGCCAAGGGCCGCACGGAACAGGACGAGCTGATCCAGGACGCCCTGTCGAAGGTCGGCCTGCGCCCCGAGCAGATCATCGGCCGCCATCCGCATCAGCTGTCTGGCGGCCAGCGGCAGCGGATCGTGGTCGCCCGCGCCCTGATGCTGCGCCCGAAACTGATCGTCGCGGACGAGCCGGTGTCGATGATCGACGCGAGCCTGAGGGCGACGGTGCTCGAGAACCTGCGCAGCCTGCGCGACGATCACGGCATCTCGCTGATCTACATCACGCACGACCTCGCCACCGCGCGGCAGGTCAGCGACCGGCTCTTCGTGCTCTACCGCGGGCGCGCGGTTGAGGAAGGCAGCGCCAACGACGTCATCGGCGACCCGCTGCACCCCTACACCCAGCTGCTGATGAACTCGATCCCGCGACCCGACCCGGACGCGGGGTGGGAGGGCGAGACTCAGGGCGATGAGGCGCGCGGCACGCTGTCCGACCGGTCGCAATGCGTTTTCATCGACCGGTGCCCGCACAGGATGGACGCCTGCCGCCGCGCACCATCGGACAGCTTCGTCCAACGCCGCCGCGTCGCCTGCCATCTCTACGACGACGCGCGCGTCGCGACCTGAGCCAAGATTACCCAACAGGAGGAAACCATGAACTCATTCAACGGGCTCGGCATGAGCCTCGGCAACCTGTCACGTCTGTCAGACGCGAAGTCCCGTTCGATCTGCCCGGAGAACTTCACGGGCGAGAAAGGCGGGGCCTGCCAGGCGACGGAAGGCACCGGGGCCCACGCGGCGCGCGATCTTGGCAAGGGCTGGAAGATCTCGCCCTCGATCAACATCGCGCCCGGCGAGACCGCCCTGCTGGCCGACATTGAGGGCCCCGGCGCGATCCAGCACATCTGGATGACCCCGACGGGCAACTGGCGCTTCTCGATCCTGCGCTTCTACTGGGACGACGAGGAGACACCGTCGGTGGAATGCCCGGTCGGCGACTTCTTCGGCTGCGGCTGGGGGGAGTTCGCCCAGCTGACCAGCGCGCCCGTCTGCGTGAACCCCGGCAGCGCCTTCAACTGCTACTGGGAGATGCCTTTCCGAAAGCGGTGCCGAGTGACGATGGAGAACATCGCCGACGAGCAGATGACCCTCTACTACCAGATCGACTACACCCTGACCGAGGTGCCGGAAGATTGCGCCTACTTCCACGCCCAGTTCCGCCGCACCAACCCGATCCCGTGGAAATCGGACTACACCGTGATCGACGGCGTGCAGGGCAAGGGCCATTTCGTCGGCATGTATCTCGCTTGGGGCATGAACAACAACGGCTGGTGGGGCGAAGGCGAGGTGAAGTTCTACCTCGACGGAGACGAGGACTATCCGACCATCTCCTCGACCGGGCTAGAGGACTATTTTGGCGGGTCCTACAATTTCGACCCGACGCCGAAGCACGACAATGCCTACGTCACCTACACCACGCCCTACGCCGGGTTTCACCAGGTGATCCGCCCGTCCTCCGACTATCAGACCCAGTTCCGCATGGGTATGTACCGCTTCCACGTAATGGACCCGGTCCGGTTCGAGCAGGACCTTCGCATCGACGTTCAGGCGCTCGGCTGGGGATACAACGGGCGCTGGCTGCACGTTCAGGACGACGTCGCTTCGGTCGCCTATTGGTACCAGACGCTCCCCGCCGCACCGTTCCCGCCGCTGCCGGAGCGGGATCGACTGCTTATCGTCTGACATGACTTCGAGGATCCGTTCCCTCGATTGAGTTCAGCCTACCCCCAAGTCTCAAGCTCGGCCCAATGAGGGCCGGGCGACCTGAGCAATCTGGTAATTCGTGACGCGACGTTGCAGCGACTTAGATAGCTTCACTGAGCCGCAGTGTACCGCTTGCGTCAGCGCCGAAGGCCGCAACGCAATCGAGACCTTGAGATCCCTTATCTCTGAATTTCACGTGGAAATGGTCGAAGGACGGTTATCCATCACTGTCTATGGATACGTCGCCGCCCTTCTCGAAGGGGATGCCAGTTTGACTACGGTGGTAGCGTGGGGCGGACTTGAACCGCCGACCCCAGCATTATGAGTGCTGTGCTCTAACCAGCTGAGCTACCACGCCACACCGGCGTTCCACTAGACACCACCCGCCCCGGTGTCAACGCATATCTGGCCCCTTTTCCTTCCCCCACCGTTGCGTCATCACCCGGGGAGAGGAGGCCATCCGATGCTCGACGCCATGAGGTCCCTGTTGGGGCTGGAGAATGTGCTGACCGGCGATGACGCCGTGCCGTGGGGACGGGATGCGACCGGCAAGTACGTCGGCACACCGCGCGCCGTGCTGCGCCCGTTCGATACCGCGCAGGTGTCCGCGATCCTCGCCGCGGCGAACGACAGCGGCACCGGGATCGTACCTGTCTCGGGCAATACCGGGCTGAACGGCGGGGCCTTCGCGGAGGACCAGATCGTCGTCTCGCTCGACCGGATGCGGAAGGTCCGAGACATCCGTCCGGAAACCCGGCTCGCCGTGGTCGAGGCCGGCGTGATCCTCTCCGATCTGCACGAGGCCGCCCATGCCGAGGGGCTGAGCTTCCCGATGACATTCGGGGCGCGGGGCTCGGCCCGGATCGGTGGCATCCTCGCCACCAATGCCGGCGGCTCCAACGTACTGCGCTATGGTAATACCCGGGACCTCGTGCTCGGGATCGAAGCGGTGATGGCCGACGGGCGGGTGATGAACCTGCTCACCGAGCTGCACAAGAACAACACCGGCTACGACCTGCGGCACCTGCTGATCGGGGCGGAAGGGACGCTCGGCATCATCACCGCCGCCGTGGTCAAGCTGGTGCCACGCCCCCGCGCCTACGCGACCGCGACGATCGCGACCGGCTCCCTCGCCGACGCGCTGACACTGCTGAACCGCCTGCGCGAGGCGAGCAGCGGCGCCGTCGAAGCGTTCGAATACATGCCGGACAGCTACATATCCGGCCACCTCGACGCCATCCCCGGTGCGCGCGAGCCCTTCTCGGAGCGCCACCCGGTCACGCTGCTGACCGAACTCGGTGCGACCTCCCCGAAAGAGGCGGAGCCTGGTCCCGACGGCGAAATCCCCCTCGTCGCGACGCTCGAGGCGACGCTTGCCGAGGCGATGGAAGACGGCCTCGTCCGCGACGCCACGATCGCCCGCTCCGAAAGCCAGCGGACCGAGATGTGGGCCCGCCGCGAAGCCGCTGCCGAGATTGCGTTTCACAAGCGCCCGTTCGTCGACACCGACATCGCCCTGCCCCTCGACCGGTTGCAGGCGTTCTTCGACGAAGTGCGCGCGCGTCTGGCCAGGCTGGACGCCGGTGCGACCGACCTCGCCGTCGCGCACCTCGGCGACGGCAACATTCACTACACGGTCTATCCCACCACCGACGACGCGGCGCTGCTCGGACAGGTGCGCGACATCATCGACACGACCTCCGTTGAGCTTGGCGGCACCTTCAGCGCGGAGCACGGGATCGGCATCTCCAAGCTCGGCCCGATGAGCCGCTTCAAGGACCCCGTCGCGCTGTCGGCAATGCAGGCGATCAAGCGGGCGCTCGATCCGAAAGGCATCCTGAACCCCGGCAAAACGCTGCCGGCCGAGTCCTGATGCTGCGCCCGCTCGTCCTGATCTGGCGCGACCCCGCGCTGCGGCTCGCCGCCATCGCGCTGATCCTCACGGGGTGCAACGCGGCCTCCATCGCGCCGTACCAGAGCCTGCTGGCGATCCGCCTGTTCGGCCTGTCCGACAGCGCCTACGCGCTCGTCCTGACCATCGCCTCTGCCGCCTCGGTGATCGGGGCCATCGGGATCGGCATCCTTGCCGACCAGACGATGGCAAGGAAGAAGATCACCATCGCCGCCACGGCGCTCGGCATCGTGGGGCAGATCATCGTGCTTCTGTTTCCCAGCAAGGCGAGCTTCATCATCGCCCACGCCGTCATCCTACCCGTCAGTTCCGCCACCTTCGGACAGGTGTTCGCCCTCGCCCGAATGGCCTCCTCCAGCTACCTGCCGGAGGAGCGGGACGGCATCATGGCCGCAATCCGTGCGCTCTTCGCGCTGCCGTTCATCGTGATCCTGCCGCTCTGGTCCGTCGTGTTCGACGCGGGCGCCGGGCTGATCTGGATCTACGTCGAGCTGGCGCTCGTCAATGTCGTGCTGGTCGCGCTGATCCTCCATCGCTGGCCGGCGGATGGCAGCACGATGTGGGTGGACCAGCGCTCCGGCCTGTCGCTCGGCAAGTCGCTGCGGGAAATCGGGCATCCGTCCGTTCTCGGTCGGGTGTTGCTGTCAGGCGCCGTCGGTTCCGGCATCGCGATCTACATGGTCACGCTCGGCCTGACCTTCGACGAGGCACCGGGCCGCGACATCGGGGACGTCGCGATCTTCGCCGGCCTGCTCGCCGGGCTGGAGGTGCCGGTCATGCTGTCGATGGGCTGGCTGCTGCGATATCTCACCCGGATGCAGGCGATCCTGCTCGGCGCGACGGTGCATGCCGGCTTCCTGCTGGCGTTCCCGGTGCTTCTGCCGACCCCCGCCGTCTGGTTTCTCGTGGTCCCGGCTGCGATCGGGGCGGGGATCCTCCTGTCGCTGCCGATCGCCTATGTTCAGGACCTGATGGGCACCCGCGCCGGGGCGGGCGGCGCGATGCTGGCCGTGCAACGTGTGGCAAGCGAGTCGATCGCGGCGGCGCTGTTCGCGGTGGCGACGTGGGTGGCGGGCTACAGCCTCGCCCCCGTGCTCGGCGGGATCACGGTGGTCCTGGCGGCGCTGGCGCTCTGGTGGCTGGACGGCCGTCAGACCGCGAGGAAACCCGGACCGGCCTGAGACAGCAGTTCGTCGGCCAGCTGTTCGCCAAGCCGCGCGCCGTCGGACACCTGTCCGGCTGTTTCGCCCGCGAAACATTTGCTGCCGTCGGGCGCGAGGATCTCGCCCCGCAGGCGCATCCGGCCCGCGCCGTCGAGCTCCGCCAGCCCGGCGATCGGCGTCTGGCACGACCCGTCGAGCCGCGCGAGGTAGGCCCGCTCCGCCGCCAGCCGCTCACCGGTCGGAACATCGTGGATCGCGGCGAGCATGTCGGCGATCCGCGTGTCGTCGAGGCGACGTTCGATCCCGATGGCCCCTTGGGCGACGGCGGGAAGGATATCGCCCGTGTCGATCACTCCGTGCGGCACGTCGACCGCCCGCAGCCGGTTGAGGCCCGCCATGGCGAGGAAGGTCGCCTCCGCCACGCCATCGGCGAGCTTCTTCAGCCGGGTCTGCACGTTGCCGCGGAACTCCACCACCTTCAGGTCGGGCCGCCGCCACAGAAGCTGCGACTTGCGCCGGAGCGACGAGGTGCCGACCACGGTGCCTTCGGGCAGGTCGGCGATCCCGCCGTAACGCAGCGAGACGAAGGCATCGCGCGGGTCCTCGCGCGGCAGGTAGCAGTCAAGCGTCAGCCCGTCGGGCTGCAGCACCGGCATGTCCTTCATGGAGTGAACGGCTATGTCGATCGCGCCCTCGGTCAGCGCCATCTCGATCTCGCGCGTGAAGAGCCCCTTGCCGCCGATCTCCGACAGCGGCCGGTCGAGCACCCGGTCACCGGTGGTCTTGATGACCACGACCTCAAACGCCTCTTCGGGAAGGCCGTGCGCCGCCATCAGACGGTCACGCGTCTCGTTGGCCTGGGCAATCGCGAGCGGTGAGCCGCGCGTGCCGATCTTCAGCAGGATATCACTCATGTGGCCTCTCTAGACCCGGTCGCGGGCGGTGCCAATGGCTTGACTTAAGCCCGGCCCGGTGGGACCAACCGGCGTTTCTGAAGGAGACCCCATGCCGTCCGACAAGACCCTGCTGCGCGTCCTTTCCGGCGAGCGCGTGTTTCCCCCGCCGGTCTGGCTCATGCGCCAGGCGGGCCGCTACCTGCCCGAGTATCGCGCGACGCGCGAGACCGCCGGCGATTTCCTGTCGCTCTGCTACAACCCGGAGCTCGCGGCCGAGGTGACGCTTCAGCCAATCCGCCGCTTCGGCTTCGACGGCGCGATCCTGTTCGCGGACATCCTCCTGGTGCCGCAGGCGCTTGGCCTCGACCTCTGGTTCGTGAAGGGCGAAGGGCCGCGCCTGTCGACAGTGACGGGGCCGGGCGACCTCGCCGCGCTCAAGGGCGTCGACGCGATCCACGAAACGCTGTCTCCGGTCTATGAAACGGTGCGCATCCTGTCGCGCGACCTGCCGTCCGAGACGACGCTGATCGGCTTCGCCGGCGCGCCCTGGACCGTGGCGACCTACATGATCGCCGGACGCGGCACTCCCGCGCAGGAACCGGCCCACGCGCTGATGCAGCAGGACCGCGAAACCTTCGAGGGGCTGCTCGACCTCATCACCGAAGCCACGATCGAATACCTGTCCGCCCAGGTCGACGCGGGCGCGGAGTGCGTGAAGCTGTTCGACAGCTGGGCAGGGTCGCTCGACGGAGACGCGTTCGAAGCCTACTCGGTCGAGCCGATCCGCCGCATCACCGCCGCGCTGAAGGCGCGCCATCCGGGCCTTCCGGTCATCGCCTTCGCGCGCGGCGCGGGAGAGCGCTACATCGGGCTGCACGCCCGGACCGGCGCGGACTGTATCGCTGTCGACCAGGGGGTCTCCGCGGACTGGGCGGCCGCGAACGTGCAGGTCGGCGGACCGGTGCAGGGCAACCTCGCACCGGAGCACATGGTGCAAGGCGGTGAGGGTCTGGTCGACGCGGCCCGTGCCATCGCCGAGTCGTTCCGGGGCGGGCCGCATGTGTTCAACCTCGGCCACGGCATCACGCCGGACGCCGATCCAGACAACGTGCACCTGCTGTTGGAGACGATCCGCGCGATGCGCTGATCAGCCTTCGACCTTGCGGCACAGCCGGTCGAGCCGCGCGTCCCACGACGCCTCCAGCCGGGACAGGTGGTCCCGCGTGGCCAGCTGGTCCGGCACGCTCCGCCTCAGGATCTGCCGCCACGACTTGCGCAAGGCGCGATCCAGATGTTGCGCTTTCCGACAGGAGCGGGAACCCGCCGGTGCCTCTCCGGTTGGACCGGCATGAACGCGATTGACCAGATCACCCGCCAGAGCTTCGCGCGCCTGCCCCGGCCGATGACGGACAACGGCGCGCCCCGCCGCACGGGCGTCGAGATCGAGTTCTCCGGCCTGACCGAAGCCAAGGCCGCCGAAGTCGCCCGCGATCTCGCAGGCGGAGAGGTCCGCGACGCGGGTCCGAATGCCGTGACTCTGGAAGGCTCTCGGCTCGGCGACCTGAAAGTCTACCTCGACACCGCATTCCGCGACCGTACCGGCAGGCTGGCGACAGCCGCGCTCGACCTCGCACGCTCCGTCGTGCCGGTGGAGATCGTGACGGCGCCGCTGGCAGAGGATCAGCTGCCCCTGCTGGAGACCCTCGTGCAGGCGCTGGCCGATGCCGGTGCCGAGGGCTCGCGCGACGGGCTGTTCTACGGCTTCGGACTGCACCTGAACCCGGAGGTGACGTCGCTTGACCCGCAGGACCTCGGCCGGGTGATGACGGCCTACGCGCTGATCGAGGACTGGCTGCGCCTCGCCGATCCGATCGACCCGAGCCGCCGCGTGCTGCCGTTCTCGGATCCCTACCCGCGCGCCTACCTCGACGACCTCGCCGCGACGGAGCACTTCGACACCGACACGCTGTTCGACCTCTACCTGCGCCACAACGCGACGCGGAACCGGGGTCTCGACGTCCTCCCGATCCTCGGCGAGCTGGACAAGGACCGGCTGGAAAGCGCGCTGCATGGGCTCGGCGCCGTGTCGTCGCGCCCGACGTGGCACTATCGGCTGCCGGACTGCCGGATCGGGCGCCCCGAATGGACGATCGCCTACGAGTGGAACCGCTGGGTGACGGTCGAGCGGCTGGCGAATGACACCGGGCGGCTGGAGCGGCTCAAGTCCGACTGGCGGCAGCACCGGTCGGAGCTGCTGAAGCTGCGGTCCGACTGGCGGCAGCACGTGACCGGCTTCCTTGCCGACGAGGGGCTGCTGCCGTGAGCCGCCCCGTGATCGCTGTCACTACTTCGCGCCGGTCAGGCTGGCGCATCTTTCCGCTGGTTGCGCTGAACGTCTGGATCGGCGGAGGCCGCGCCGTTCGCTGGGGGGCGGGCCGTCCGTCCGACCTCGACACCGTGTCCGGCGTCATCGTCGGCGGCGGCGACGACATCGCCCCCGACCTCTACGGCGGCGCACCTGTCACCAAGGCGCGGCTCGACCCCGACCGGGACGCGCTTGAACGGCAGATCGTGGAAGCATGCCTGTCCCGCGGCATCCCACTGCTCGGCATCTGCCGGGGATCGCAGATGCTGAACGTCGCGCTCGGCGGCACGCTGGATCAGGACGCCTACGCCACGTTCACGCGGTCGAAGAAGGTCTACACGATCCTGCCGAAGAAAGACGTGCGTGTGGAATCGAACACCCGTCTGCAGGAGATCACCGGCACCGCGCCGATGAAGGTGAACGCGCTGCACAGTCAGGCGGTCGACCGTCTCGGCCAGGGCCTGCGCGTCGCGGCGCGCGATACCGGCGGCATGATCCAGGGGGTCGAGCGGATCGCCGACCCCTTCGCGCTCGGCGTGCAATGGCACCCAGAGCATCTGTTCTACGCCCATCGTCAGCGGGCGATCTTCCGCGCGCTCGTCACCGCCGCGAAAGCGCGGGACGACGGGCGCGCGCAGAACCCGGACGTGTCCGCCGACGCCGCCTACAGCTGACGCTCAGACCCACTTCGCCAGTGGCGGCAGGCTCATCAGCACGGCATCGGGATCGTGGCTGGTGGCGAGCCCGAACTTGGTGCCCCGATCGTAGACGAGGTTGTATTCCGCGTAGAGCCCGCGATGGATCAGCTGCGCCTCGCGATCGGCGTCGGTGAAGGGTTGCATCCGGCGGCGATCGGCAAGCGGCAGGAAGGCCGGCAGGAACGCCCGTCCGATATCCTGCACCAGTCCGAAATCCGCCCGCCAGTCGCCAGAGTTGCGGTCATCCATGAAGATGCCGCCGACGCCCCGCGCCCGCTTGCGGTGCGGGATGTAGAAATATTCGTCCGCCCAGGCCTTCAACTCGTCGTAGAGCGCCGCGCCATGCGGCGCGACATGCGTGCGCTGCACCTCGTGAAAGTGCGCCGTGTCCTCGTCATACGTGATCGCCGGGTTCAGATCGGAGCCACCCCCGAACCACCAGGCGCCGGGGGTCCAGAACATCCGGGTGTTCATGTGGACAGCAGGGGCGTGCGGGTTCTGCATGTGCGCCACGAGGCTGATGCCGCTGGCCCAGAAGGACGGGTCCGTCTCGATGCCGGGCACACCGCGCGCCGCCATCGACGTCTGCGCTGCCTCGCCGAGGGTGCCGAAGACGGTGGAGACGTTGACGCCGACCTTCTCGAACACCCGTCCGCCGCGCATGACGCTCATCAGCCCGCCCCCGGCGTCGGACCCGTCGTCGCTGTGCCGGGTCGTCGGCGTGACCTCGAATCGGCCGGCGTGCCGGTCGGACAGCGGCCCTTCCGTGTGCCGGTCTTCAAGTGCCTCGAACTCGCCCACGATGCGATCGCGCAGCTCGCGAAACCAGCCGGCGGCTTCCTGCTTTTCGTCTTCCATCAACTCTTTGCGCCCCGATTGACTGTCGCGCCGCAGTAGCATCGGATGAAGCCCTTATCAAAGGACGACCAGAATGCATTCGATCACCAAGCTCTTGCTTTGCACCCCGCTGCTCCTCGCCGCCTGCGCGACGCCGCAGGAACGCTGCCTGAGCAGCGCCAGCCGGGAACTGCGCACGCTGACGCGCCTCGCCGCCGAAACCGAGGCGAACGTCGCGCGCGGCTACGCCGTCGAGGAATTCCAGGAAGTGCGCGAGCGCATGACGTTCTGCGAGGTGCGCAACGACGAGGGCCAGGTCGTGGAGCGCGAGCTCTGCCGCGAGACGGATGTGGTCGACCGGACCCGCCCGGTGGCCATCGACGTCAACGCGGAGCGTCAGAAGCTGCAGCAGCTGAGAAGCCGGATCGCGACCGAGGAAAGCCGCGTCGCGCGCGCCCAGCAGACCTGCCTCGCGACCTATCCGCAGTAAACCGGCGCCCGGCCTTCTTTGGGCTTCAAATATTTCTCGGGGGTGAATGGGCCGCAGGCCCAGAGGGGGCAGACAGCCCCCTGAACCCGCCCGCCCGCAGGGTGGGCTGATCCTGTGCGCGCGCAGCGCGCTCCGCCGGATCAGGCTCCGGGGTCAGTGGGCGGGGGCCGTGACCGGGTCGATCAGGGTGCGGCCGCCGTCGACCGTGATGATCTGGCCCGTCACGAAGGACGATGCGTCAGAGGCGAGGTACTGCACCGCGTCGGACACTTCCGACGGCGCGGCAATCCGGTTCAGCGGCGTGTGATCCACGATCTCCTCACGGAAATCGCTGTTCTCCTTCAGCGCACCCTTCAGGCTCGCCGACATGACCGAGCCGAAGGCGACCGCGTTCACGCGGATGCGCTTGGGCGCCAGCGCGACGGCGAGGCTGCGCGTCATCTGGTCGAGCGCGGCGGTCGAGACGGAATAGGCCATCAGTTCGGGATGCGTGCGCCGCGCGGCGATCGAACTGAGATTGATGATCGACCCCACCGGGCCTTCGCCGTCGGGATCGGACTGCTTGATCATCCGCTTCGCCGTGGCCTGGCTCAGGCGGAGCGAGGTCATCAGGTTTTGCTGCAGCAGCGCCTCCACCCCGTCCTTTTCCGAATCGAGCGGGTTGCCGGTCAGCATCTGGCGCGATGCGTTCACGAGGATGTCGACCTTCTCGAAGGCATCGACCGTGAGCGACAGCAGGTTGGCGATGGTCAGCTTCTCACGCAGGTCGCCGGAAAAGATGCGGACCGCTTCCTCTTCGGCGGCACGTTCGCCCATCTCGTGCTCGAGCGCCTGTTCGTCCATGTCGGCGAAGACGACGTTCGCCCCTTCGCGCAGGAAGTGCCGGCCGATCGCAAGGCCGACGCCGTTGGCCGCTCCGGTGACGATGGCGGTCTTGCCGGAGATGGAAAAGGACATCGGGACGCTCCCTTGAAAGATCGAAGTCTAGGACGATTCACCGTCGCGGGCGAGAGGCGTGGAAGATCTTGTAACGGTTGTCCCCGCCCGTCTCGGCCACCTCCGCGAAGGACTCGCGGAGCGCGGCCTCGTAGGGCAGATGCCGATTGGCTACAAGCCAAAGCTGACCGCGCGACGTCAGGGCGCGCGCGGCGGTTGCGATGAAAGCCTGGCCAAGCGCGCTGTCGGGGGCGCGGCCGGTGTGGAACGGCGGATTGCAGAGGATCCCGTCGTACGCCTCCTTCGGTGTGAAGGTCGTCGCGTCTTCCCAGAGGAACGACGCCCGCGGATCCGTAACGTTGAGCCGCGCGCAGTCGAGCGCGACCGCCTCCGCCTCGATCAGGTCGATGGAGTCGATGCCGGTCTTCTCGAGGGCGCGGCTGGACAGGTAACCCCATCCCGCACCTAGATCGGCCATCCGGCGCGGCAGCTTGTCCGGCAGCGCCTCGGCCAGCAGGCGAGAGCCCGCGTCGATGGCCCCGTCAGAGAAGACGCCGGGTGCCGTGTAGAACCCTTCCGGCCCTTTCGACGGCGGCGGGGCCTGCCATGCGGAGAAGTCCGCGCCCTCGAACCAGAACAGCCGGCCGTGCGCCTTGGTGATCGAGGGCAGATCGCCGAGTTCGGCCCGGCAGGCCTTGAAGATGCTGTCGATCCCGTCTGTCCGCTGTCCGTCGACGAGCACGAGGCCGCTACCGGCCCGTGCGACGAGGTCCCGCGCAAGCGCCTTGGACCGGGGCACAACGACGAGCGTCGCGTCGGACGGTTCGGGCGATTGCACGACGCGGTAGCCGCGCGCCTCCCAGGCGAGGACGTCGGGACGGAAGGTCGCGACGATGAACGCCTGATCGGGCGTGAGGGAGAGGTCGTAGTCTGCTGACGGACCAAGCACCTGCACAGGCGCAGCCGGCAGCGTCAGACCGCGATCGAGCGCGGTGTCTAGGCGGGACGCGGACATGAATGCGGCGCGGCGGCGCCTATTCCTTTTCCATGGTGCATTGCAGCGGGTGCTGGTTGCGCTGTGCGAAATCCATCACCTGCGCGACCTTGGTCTCTGCGATCTCGAACGAGAAGACGCCGACCACGGCGACACCCTTCTTGTGCACGGTGAGCATCAGCTCGAACGCCTGCGAATGCGTCAGGCCGAAGAACCGCTCGAGCACATGAACGACGAATTCCATCGGGGTATAGTCGTCGTTGAGGATAAGCACCTTGTAGAGCGGCGGCCGCTTCGTTTTCGGACGCGTGTCCAGCTTGACGCCGGTATCCCCGTCGTCGCCGTTTCCGCCCGCCATCATGTAGAAGTCCGCCAACATCCGTAAATCGGATCCCTGCTTTCGGTTCGTTCTCGTGAAGCCCATAATATATGAGGGCGTCCCCGCATGAAAAGGGGCCGGACCGGGAGAATTCAATGGACTGGCTGATCGGCTTCGATGCGGACGATACGCTTTGGCACAATGAGCGTTTTTTCCGCATGACGCAGGAGCACTTCGCGGAGCTGCTCTCCGACCATGCCGAGCCCGGACATCTGTCCGAAAAGCTGCTGGAGGCCGAGAGGCGCAATATCGGGCGCTACGGATTCGGCATCAAGGGCTTCACCCTGTCGATGATCGAGACCGCGCTCGAGGTCACGGACCGCAAGGTGCCGGGCGAGGTCATCGCGGCGATCGTCGAGGCAGGCAAGGAGATGCTCGGGCACCCGATCGAGCTGTTGCCCCATGCGAAGGACGCGGTCGAGTCGCTGTCCGGGCGGGCAGAGATCGCGCTCATCACCAAGGGCGACCTGCTCGACCAGGAGCGGAAGCTGGCGCAGTCGGGTCTCGGCGATCTGTTCGACGCGGTGGAGATCGTCTCCGCCAAGACGCCGCAGGTCTATGGCCGGATATTCGCGCGGCATGGGCGGGCGCAATCGATGATGGTCGGCAACTCGCTGCGCTCCGACGTGATTCCGGCGATCGACGCCGGCGGCTACGGCGTGCACGTGCCGCACGACCTGACCTTCGCTCTCGAACATGCCGACGCGCCGGAGGACAGCGCGAAATTCCGCCGTATCGCCGACCTGTCCGAACTGGAGCAATTGGTGCTCGCCCTGTCGGACTGAGCGCCCCATTTCGGCCACATTTGCCCTCAATTTGCCACATTGGCCGATGTGGGGTCATATTCTTGAAAGACCCCCTACATCTGAGTGGTGTTGCGCGAACACCGCGGCGCAAAGCGCTTTAAATAAGGGCTTTTGCGCCCCAAACCTCCGTGCTACGCTTCTGTCAAATCAAACCGAGGGATCCATAAAAACAGGATCCCCAGAGGCAAAATCGAGGCAGGCGGCATGGCAAGTCGTATTGGGAACCCCGCGCGGACGGGGCTGACACTTTGTGTCGTTCTTCTACTGGCAGCGCTCGCACCATTGGCAGCACGCGCGGCACCCTACGCGGAGATGGTGATGGATGCCCGAACCGGGCAGGTCTACACCTCCGACAACGCGAACACGCGACTTCATCCGGCATCTCTCACCAAGATGATGACGCTCTATATCGCCTTCGAGGCGATCGAGCGTGGCGAGATCGGCCTCGACACCGTGGTCACCATCCCGCGGGAGGCCGCGGCCGAACCGCCCTCGAAACTCGGCCTCACGACGGGGATGCAAATCCGCTTTCGCTACCTGATCCGCTCCGCTGCGGTGAAGTCGGCGAACGACAGCGCGACGGCCATCGCTTTCGCCATCTCCGGGTCCAAGGAAGCCTTCGCCGAGCGGATGAACCGCACCGCCCGCGCGATGGGGATGAACAACACCACGTTCCGCAACCCCCACGGGCTGACGATGGAGGGGCACATGTCGACCGCCTACGACATGTCGATCCTCGGGCGGCACATGATCTACGACTGGCCGCAGTACTATAACCTCTTCTCGCGCCGCGAGACGGACGCCGGCCTGCGCACGGTGGCCAACACCAACCGCCGCCTGCTGGACGCCTACCCCGGCGCCGACGGCATCAAGACCGGCTTCACCAACGCCGCCGGCTCGAACCTCGTCGCCTCCGCCGAGCGGGGCAATGTGCGTATCATCGCTACCGTGTTCGGCGGCTCCTCCTCCGCCAACCGCAACGCGCGCATCATGGAGCTGTTCGACCTCGGCTTCTCCCGCGCGCCGGCCCGGGTCGCGCTGGTGCGTCCCGAACGTCCGCCTTACCTCGGCAACAATGCCGAGCCGGGCACGCGGACGGTGCGCGTCGCCGGGGCCGTGATGCACAGTCTGCGGCCAACGGAGCGCCCGGCCTCCGTGCTGGCGCTTCATGCGCCGCCGCCGTCCGTCGATGGGGATCTCGTGACGGCTGCCGTGGCCGCCGCGATCGCACCGACCGGTGATCAGACGGCCGATGCCGCCGCGCTCGCCGCTGCCGCGTCTCCGCCGCCGCGGCCGGAGGACGTCACGCTGGCCTCCGCACCCGCCGCACCGCCGCAGGAAGTCGTGACCCGCATGTCGACCAGCAGCGGTCGCCACTGGGGCATCAACGTCGGGCGCTACAACTCGCAGTACCAGGCGGAGCGAGTCCTCCTGCGGGTCGCTCTGAACGAGATGTCGTCGCTCGACGGGTCGCTGCGCCGGGTGGTGCAGGGCAACCGTGGGTTCGATGCGAACTTCATGGGCCTGACCCGCGACACCGCAGAGGTCGCCTGTGCCCGCCTTCAGGCGCGCGGTACGACCTGCTTCATGATCGCCCCGCCCAGCTGACGGGGCGAGTGTCCGCCCGCCGCCCACGGGACGGCGGGCGGGGCGACGCCGCAGGCGAGCGGCGTCAGCCGGCCTTGATGAAGGCCGCTTTCATCAGTTCTCGGGTATAGTCGGTCTGGGGCGAGTCGAAGATCTGGTCGACCGGACCCGCTTCGACCACGTCACCCTGCTTCATCACCAGCACCTTGTGGGACAGCGCGCGCACGACCTTCAGGTCGTGGCTGATGAAGATGTAGGCCAGCCGGTTCCGGCGCTGCAATTCGCGCAGCAGATCTACGATCTGAACCTGCACCGTCATGTCGAGCGCCGAGGTCGGCTCGTCCAGGACCACCAGCTTCGGCCGCAGGATCATCGCTCGCGCGATGGCGATCCGCTGCCTCTGTCCGCCGGAGAACTCGTGCGGGTAGCGATCCATCATCGCGGGGTTCAGGCCGACTTCGTCCATGATCTCTGCGACGAGGACGCGCTTGTCCTCGCCCTTTTCGATACCATGCACGCCGAGGCCCTCGGCGATGATCTCCGCCACCGTCATGCGGGGGCTGAGCGAGCCGTAGGGGTCCTGAAAGACGATCTGCATGTCGCCGCGCAGCGGTCTGACCTTGCTTTGCGACAGCCCCTGGATGTCGTTGCCGAGGAACAGGATGCGCCCCTCGGATCGGATCAGCCGCATGATGGCGAGCGCCAACGTCGTCTTGCCGGAGCCCGACTCGCCCACGATGCCGACCGTCTCCCCTGCCCTGACGGACAGGCTGGCGTCGTTCACTGCCTTGATGTGACCGACCGTGCGGCGCATCAGGCCGCGCTGGATCGGGAACCAGATCTTCAGGTTCTGCGTCTCCGCGACCAGTTCGGCATTCTCAGGGACGGGTGTCGGGCTGCCGGTGCTTTCCGCCTCCAGCAGCATTCTCGTGTAGGGATGCTGCGGGTGGTCGAAGATCTCGTCCACCGGGCCGTGTTCCACGATCTCGCCGTCCTTCATCACGCAGACCCGGTCGGCGATCTGCCGCACGATGGTCAGGTCATGGGTGATGAACAGCAGGGAGAGCTGGCTGTGCGTCTTCAGGTCAGCGAGCAGGTCGAGGATCTGCGCCTGGATCGTGACGTCGAGCGCGGTCGTCGGCTCGTCCGCGATCAGCAGGTCCGGCCCGTTGGCGAGCGCCATCGCGATCATCACGCGCTGCCGCTGTCCGCCGGACAGCTGGTGCGGGTAGCTCGTCAGTCTCTGCTCGGGGTCGCGAATGCCGACCTGGGTGAGCAGTTCGATGATCCGCTCTCGCACCGCCGGGCCGCGCAGGCCCTGGTGCAGCTCGATCGACTCGGCGAGCTGCTTCTCCAGCGTGTGCAGCGGGTTGAGCGAGGTCATCGGCTCCTGGAAGATGAAGCTGATGTCGTTGCCGCGCACTTGGCGCAGCTTCGATTCCGGTGCGCCGACCATCTCCTCGCCCTCGTAGATGATGGAGCCCGAGAGCGTCGCGCTTTCCCCCAGAAGCTGCACGGTCGACAGCGCGGTGACGGACTTGCCCGACCCGGACTCGCCGACGAGGGCCACCGTCTCCCCCCGGCCGACGTCGAAGCTGACGCCGCGCACCGCGTGGGTCGAGCTGCCGTCCTGGTTGAAGCGGACGTTCAGGTTGCGAACGGACAGGATCTGATCGGTCATCTGGGGTCTGCCGCCCCCTCGGCGGCGGTTTCCGTCGCGGGGCCGGCCGTCTCGGTCTTCGCACCACCGGTGAAGGTCTTGCGTGGGTCGAACGCGTCACGCACGCCCTCGAAGATGAAGACCAGCAGCGACAGCATGATCGCGAAGGTGAAGAAGGAGGTGAAGCCAAGCCACGGCGCCTGGAGGTTCTGCTTCGCCTGCAGGGTCATCTCGCCCAGTGAGGGGGCCGACGACGGCAGGCCGAAGCCGAGAAAGTCGAGAGAGGCGAGCGTGCCGATCGCGCCGGTCACGAGAAACGGCAACATGGTCACGGTGGCCACCATCGCGTTCGGCAGCACATGGCGGAACATGATGGTCCGGTCACTCACACCGAGTGCGCGCGCGGCGCGCACGTACTCGAAGTTCCGTGCCCGCAGGAATTCCGCCCGGACGACGCCGACCAATGCCGGCCAGCCGAACAGCACCGTCAGGAACACAAGGAGCCAGAAACTTCGCCCCAGGATCGCGAAGACGATGATGATGACGTAGAGGCTCGGCGTTCCGGTCCAGACCTCGATCAGACGCTGGAAGACGAGGTCGGTCCAGCCGCCGAAATAGCCCTGCACCGCGCCGGCGACGATGCCGATCAGCGACGAGGTTACGGTGACGATGATCGCGAACAGGATCGACAGCCGGAAGCCGTAGATCACTCGCGCGACCACGTCGCGCTTGGTGTCGTCGGTGCCGAGCCAGTTGTCCGGGCTGGGCGGAGACGGCGCGACACCCGGCACGTCGACGATCGTGTCGTAGCTGTAGGGGATCGGCGGCCAGATCACCCACCCCGCCTGGAAGTCGGGATTGGACTCGAGGCTGCCATCCTCCGCCGCATCCAGTGTTCCGACCGGATCGTCGAAGCAGTCGTCGGCGAGGCCGCCGGTCTGGATCAGGCAGCGCACTTCGATGTCGCCGTAGACGGCCTCGGACGGGAAGTCGCCGCCGAAGTCCCGCTCCGAGTAGAAGGAAAAGATCGGCATCCGCAGTTCGCCCCGGTAGCTGACGAGGACCGGCTTGTCGTTGGCGATGAACTCCGCGAACAGGCTGAGCCCGAAGAGCAGCGTGAAGATCCAGAGCGACCAGAAGGCCCGCCCGTTGCGGCGGAAGTTGCGCCAGCGGCGCTGGTTCAGCGGCGACAGGACGGGGCGCTTGCGGTTCGGGGCCGCGGCCATGCCCGGCATCGGTTCTTGCTGGGACGTGCCGGTCTGGCGCTCGGACGGTTCGGGCGTGGCCATCTATCCCCTCCCCTCGAAGTCGATGCGCGGGTCGATCAGCACGTAGGTCAGGTCGGTCAGGATGCCGACCACAAGCCCGATCAGCGAGAAGGTGAACAGCGTGCCGAACACCACAGGGTAGTCCCGTGCGACGGCGGCCTCGTAACCAAGCCTGCCGAGCCCATCGAGGCTGAACAGTGTCTCGATGATGAGCGAGCCACCAAAGAACACGCCGATGAACAGTGCCGGAAAGCCGGAAATCACGATCAGCATCGCGTTGCGGAAGACGTGGCCGTAGAGGACCTTGCGCTCCGGCAGGCCCTTGGCCTTGGCGGTCATCACGTACTGCTTCTTGATCTCGTCGAGGAAGCTGTTCTTCGTCAGCAGCGTCAGCGTCGCGAAGGCGGAGATGGTTGAGGCGAGCACCGGCAACGTGATGTGCCAGAAGTAGTCGAGCGCCTTGCCGATCAGGCTCAGGTCTTCCCAGTTGTCGCTGGTCAGGCCCCTCAACGGGAAGATCCGCCAGTAACTGCCGCCGGCGAACAGCACGATCAGCAGGATCGCGAACAGGAAACCGGGGATCGCGTAGCCGACGATGATCGCACCGGAGGTCCACGTGTCGAAGGGCGAGCCGTCGCGCACCGCCTTTCGGATGCCGAGCGGGATGGAGACGAGGTAGGCGATCAGCGTCGACCAGAGACCAAGCGTGATCGACACCGGCATCTTCTCGAGCACGAGGTCGACGACGGAAATGTTGCGGAAGTAGCTCTCGCCGAAGTCGAAGCGCATGTAGTCCCACATCATCGTCAGGAACCGTTCGAGCGGCGGCTTGTCGAAGCCGAACTCGCGCTCGAGTTCCTCGATGAAGTTGGCGGGGAGGCCGCGCGCGCCGATGTAGTCGCTGTCGCCGCTCTCGATCACTTCGGAGCCACCGCCGGCGAAGCTTTCGAATACGTCGCCGTTGCCTTCGAGGCGGGCGATGATCTGTTCGATCGGGCCGCCGGGGACGAACTGGATCAGCGCGAAGTTGATGATCATGATCCCGAGAAGCGTCGGGATCACCAGCAACAGCCGCCTCAGGATATATGCGCCCATACGGTCTCCGCTACCTGGTCGCCGGGATTGCGACGACCTCGACCTGTTCCGTCGGCAGGACGTAAGACACGGAACAGGCGTCGGCGGCAAGGCCGGACAGGTCCCGGAGGGCCCGCCCGGACGTCACAAATCCGGGATGGGGTACAGTCATTCCGGGATTACTGGAATGCCCCGGCGGCTTCGAGTTCGGCCGCCGCCTCTTCGTCATACCACCAGAAGTCCAGCTGTCCGACCGAGTAGGGCGGCAGCTCTTCCGGGTGGCGGAACATGTCGTAGTAGGCGACCCACTGCTCGCTGTTGAACCACTGCGGCACCTCGAAGTGGAGGGAGCGCAGCACGCGGTCCAGCGCGCGGGTCGAGTTCTGCAGTTCTTCCAGCGTGTCGGCCTCGGTCACCAGCGGGATCAGCCGATCGACTGCCTCGCTCTGGAGGCGCTGGAGGTTGCGGGAGCTTTCGCCCGCCGTCTCGGAGCTGAACCACTGCTTCAGTTCGGTGCCGGGCTCCAGCGACATGGAGAAGCCCGCGTTGGTGAGGTCGAAGTCACCGGACAGGCGGCGTTCCTGGTACGTCGAGGAATCGACCCGTTCCAGAACACCACGGACGCCAAGCGCCTCGAGGTTCTCGATGTAGGGGTTCACGATGCGATCGAACTGCGGAGAGAACTGGAGGATCACCACCTCGAGCACTTCGCCGTCCTTTTCGTAGTAGCCGCTGTTGCCGATCTCCCAGCCGGCTTCGGTCAGCAGGCGCGTCGCCTCGCGCAGCGCACCGCGACCGGGCCGGTTTTCGCCCGGATCGTTGACCGGCGGGATCACGGCCTCCGCGGTCAGGATGCTCTCATCCAGCAGGCCTTCCTCGACCAACGGCTCGAGGATCGCCAGTTCGCCTTCGGTCGGCGTCCCCATCGCGGCGAGGTCGGTGTTCGGCCAGAAGGACTCCGGCCGCGCGTAGAGGCCGTAGAACAGCGTTTCGTTCGACCATTCGAAGTTGAACATCAGTTCGACCGCCTGGCGGGTGCGCTGATCCTGCCACTTCTCGCGGTCCATGTTGAACACGAAGGCCTGCCGCGTCCCGACGGTGCCGTCGGGGATCGTCTCCTGCACGGCCCAGCCGTTGTCGAGCGCGGGGAAGTCGTAGCCGGTCGCCCAGAGGAGCGAGGTGTTCTCGGACCGGAAGGTATATTCGCCGGCCTTGAAGCCTTCGAATGCGGCGGCGCCGTCGGCGAAATACTCGACACGGATCGTCTCGAAGTTGCCGCGGCCGATGCTGAACGGGTGGTCTGCGCCCCAGTAGTCCGGGTTGCTGCGGTAGATGATCTGCCGGTTGTAGTCGAAACTGTCGAGCATGTACTGCCCGGTCGACATCAACGGCTCCTCGCTCGGCTCGTCGAGGCGCTGACCGGTTTCCTCGAACCACGCCTTGGAGAAGACGGGTGTGCCGCCGGCGAAGCTGATCCGGTCGCGCATCGGCGCGTCGTCGGTAAAAGTGAACTTGACCGTGTGATCGTCCAGCACCTCGACCGTGTCGAGCCACGTGGACCGCACGACCCGGAACTCTGAGATGCCCTGCTCGAGAAAGAGCTCCATCGAGAACTTCACGTCCTCGGCCGTCATCGGCGTGCCGTCCTGGAAGGTCACGTCGTCACGCAGGTTGAATATGACGTAGGACAGGTCCTCCGGGTACTCCATCGTCGTGCAGAGGAAGCAATACATCCCGTAGGGATCGTCGGCGGTGCCGGTCAGGATCGCTTCGCTGCTGATCGTGGAGAGCGCGGCGGCGACGCCCTGGAACGCATAGAGGTTGAAACTGTCGAAGGTGCCCTGCGACCAGATCGCGATCTCCCCGCCCTTGGGGGCGTCGGGGTTCACGTAGTTCAGGTGTTCCATGTCCGCGGGGTACATCAGCTCGCCGAAATTGGCGTAGCCGTGACTCTCGATCACTTCGCTGTCCGACACGTCTGCCTCGGGCTCGGCGTCGGTCTCCTGCGCGCGGGCGTCGACGGCCCAAAGAAGCGTGCCGACGAGCAGAAGCGACCCGCCGAGGGCGGTGCCCCATTTGCCGCCCAACGGGGCGCTTGCGGGAACGGCAACCGAACGGGACGTGTGACGGGACATGATACCTCTCCTGTCGTGTGCAGCTTGATCTGCGGGACCCGTTTTCCGGGCCTCTCGACTAAGACCTGTAGCTAAAAGGCAGGCTGACGAACAATCAAGGCGAGAAATCGTCAGCAGCCCGTGATCGGCCGTGTGCCGTAGCCCTGTTGCCGGAAGAGGGGGAGTCGAACGCAAAACGGCGCGGAAATCCGCGCCGTTCGGGGCCGCTTTGGTGCGGCGGAGATTGCGAGGCGCTCAGCCGCCGACCGTCTCGAGATAGGCGATGAGGTTCGCGCGATCCTCGATCCGGCGCATGCCGCCGTAGGACATCGCGGTGCCCGGCGCGAAGCCGCGCGGGTTCTCGATGAAGTGGTTCAGGTTCTCGGGGGTCCAGGTCTCGACGACCTCTTCCAGCGCGCCGGAGTAGCTGAAGCCTTCGACCGCATCGACCGGGCGGCCGACCACACCGGCCAGCGACGGACCGGTGCGGTTTTCGCCCGGCTCCAGCGAGTGGCAGGTCTGGCAGTTGCGGAACAGGCCTTCGCCCTCGGCCGGATCGGCGGCTGCAAAGACTTCCTCGAAGGCCGGGCCTTCTTCCTCGGCGGCGCCGTCGCCACCCTCGCTGCTTTCCTCGACAGCGATCGAGTAGGCCTGTTCACCTTCACCGTGACCGCCGGGGTGGTAGATGCCTTCCGCGGCCCAGCCACCGAGCAGGAAGATCAGGAAGGTCCCGCAGAACCCGCCGATGATCTTGGTCATGGTCATTGTGTCGAACATGTCGCGATCCGCCTCGAACTGAATTTCGCGCCCATGTATCCGCTTCAAGACGGCCTGTGCAAGATGTAGCACCGCGACGAAATGCCCATTTTGCCGCTCCGGGGGGAGCAAGAGGGATGCCTGGAAGAATAGCGTTCCAGGGCGAACTCGGCGCTTACGGCCATCAGGCCTGTGTCGAAGCGCGGCCCGATCTGGAGCCGCTGCCCTGCCCTACGTTCGAGCATGCGATTGAATCCGTGCGAAAAGGTGATGCCGAACTCGGCATGATCGCGATCGAGAATTCGACATACGGACGTGTCGCCGACGTCCACCACCTGCTGCCGGAAAGCGGTCTGCACATCGTGGACGAGCACTTCCTGCGGGTGCGGATCAATCTGCTGGGCGTGCCCGGTGCGCAACTGTCGGACGTCCGCCGGGTTCGGTCGATGTCGATCCTGCTCGGCCAGGCGCGGCAATTCATCCGCGACCACGAACTCGAAACGCTCGACTGGACAGACAATGCCCGCGCCGCCCGCGACGTCGCCGAGAACGGCGACTACGCCGAGGCCGCGCTCGCCTCGGAACTCGCCGCGCAGGCCTACGGGCTGAACGTGCTGGCGCGCCACATCGAGGATCACGACCGCAACACGACGCGCTTCCTCATCATGTCGCGGGAGCCGGACTTCTCGCGCCGGGGCAACAGCGCGATGATCACCAGCCTGATCTTCCGGGTCCGCAACATCCCCGCCGCGCTCTACAAGGCGATGGGCGGGTTCGCGACGAACGGGATCAACATGACCAAGCTGGAAAGCTACATGGTCGACGGCAACTTCTCCGCGACGCAGTTCTATGCGGAGATCGAGGGCCACCCCGACGACCGCTCGGTGCAGCTTGCGCTCGACGAGCTCGACTATTTCACCGAACGGCTGCGGCTGATGGGTGTCTTCCCGGCCAACCCGCGCCGCTACGAGCGACCCCGACCCAACAGTGACTGAGAGCGCGATGCTGAGCCAGGAGGACGTCTGGGACCGCGAAGCGGCGGAAGAATACGACACTCCCGGTGAAGGCATGTTCGCGCCCGAGGTGATCGGTCCAACCGTCGAGACGCTGAAACGGCTGGCGAACGGCGGTCCGGCGCTCGAGTTCGCGATCGGGACCGGCCGGGTCGCGGTGCCGCTTCAGGACGCTGGCGTGCCGGTCAGCGGGATCGAACTGTCGGCGCCGATGATCGCGCAGTTGCGCAGCAAGGTGGACGCGGCAACGATCCCGGTCGTTCAGGGCAGCATGGTGGACGCCGAGGTGCCCGGTGACTTTTCTCTCGCTTACCTCGTCTTCAACACGATCGCGAACCTGATGACACAGGCGGAGCAGGTCGAGTGCTTCCGCAACGCCGCCCGGCATCTCGCCCCCGGCGGCCGCTTCGTCATCGAGCTTTGGGTGCCGCAATTGCCCCGCGCCGCCGCGCCGCAGGCGACGGTCGAAGTGTCGGAGGACGGATATATCCTCGTCGATACGTTCGATGTCGTGACGCAGCACCTCGTCTCGCACCATGTGAGGTTCGCGGAAGGTCGCGAGGCGCGGCTGTTCCGCTCTCCGCATCGCTACATCTGGCCGTCGGAGCTCGACCTCATGGGCGAGCTGGCTGGGTTCGAACTGGAGAGTCGGTCAGCGGACTGGTCCGGCGCGCCCTTCACGGGCGACAGCCGATCCCATGTGTCGGTCTACCGCTTGAAAGGCTGAGCTCAGACCTTTTCCCGGTGACTGATCTCGATCTCGCGGGCGACCTTCGCCATCCGATCCTTGAGACGCTTGTCGAGACTGCTCTTGGCGAGCTTCAGCGACTGGATCATCAGGCGCGCGGCGAGCGTCGTCGGCCGCATCTCGATCGCGACCATGAGCCGGGTGCGCGTGCGCGACAGCTGGACGAGGTCGATCGTCGTGAGGCCGTCGATGCCGGTCGTCGTGGCGCCGACGCTGATGCTGTTCGGCGGATCGAAGGTCGTCACGGTGGCGGTGAGGTCGCGGCGCCGGCCCCGGAAATTGAAGCCGACCTTCCAGCGCGATCCGACGCCGATCCCGGTTCCGCCATCGAGCCGCTGCACATCCGCGCCACGGCGCAGGGCCTGACGTTCGAACGTCGCATGGTCGGTGACGTGAGCGAACACGTGGTCGATCGGAGCTTCGATATCTTCGCGCGTGGAGAACTTCATGGCCGCCCTTCTGATCCTCTTTCGTTGATTCTTCGTTCAATCGAGCCTGTCAGCCAGCCAATAGCGCAACAGGAAGGCGGCAATGGCACCGCCGCGCGGCGCTCGTATGACGGGATCCGTACCGGCGAAGACGTCCAGCATCCGTTCCCGGCTCACCCATGTGGCCTGCTCGATCTCGACGGGGTCGACTTCGATCTCCGTCGATTCCGCCTCGCCGATGCAGCCGAGCATGAGGGACGCGGGGAATGGCCAGGGCTGGCTGGCGAGGTAGTTCACCTTGCCGACCCTGACGCGGGTTTCCTCGAAGACCTCGCGGCGGACCGCCGCCTCGATCGTCTCTCCCGGTTCGATGAAGCCGGCGAGGAGGGAGAACATGCCGTCCGGCCAGCCGGGCGATCGTCCGAGAAGAACGGAATTTCCCTTGACCACCAGCATGATGACCACGGGGTCTGTGCGCGGAAAATGATGCCCGCCGCAGTCCGGGCAGCGGCGCTGCCAGCCGCCGTCGACCATCTCGCTCGGCTGTCCGCAGACGGAACAGAAGCCGTGGCTCGCATGCCAGCCGAACAGGGCCTTCGCGGTCGCCGCGAGTTCAGCCTCGCGCGGCGTGAGGGCGGTCATGATGGCGCGCAGGTCGTGGAACTCCGCACCGTCGGGCGCGTCCGGGTGTGCGACCGAGACCGAAGAGAACGGCGCAGGTTTCGGCGCGTCCTCGGGCAGGTCGGGCTCCCACGGGGCGAGCTCTTTGGCAAAGACCGGTCCCGCCTCGTCCCGGCCGACGAAGATCCGTTCGTCCGTCGTGCCGGACAGGACCTTTGACTCTTCCGGGAGCCGGGTCAGCGCCGATCCGTCCGGCGCCGCAAGGATCATGCCCCGCCAGAGAAGAAGTGTCCGCGCTTCCGGAGTCGCGGCCAGACGGTCGAGCTCCGCCGGATCGCGCCGAAGCTCTGCCGCTCGGTCGAGCCCGGACCCGCCGAATGTCACCGTCTCTGCCAGTTTCATGCATCTCCCGTCGCATGCGACAAAACGCTTGGCAATCTGGCTTTTCCGCATCTGTCGCGGGCGTTAAACCTGAGGTTGAAACACGGTCGACAGATGCCGCCTGACCCGCCGGATGAAAGGGGCGCGATCCGCGAAGGCACGCTCGGGCTGCTCCGGCTCACGCGCGACACGCAATCTGCAGGGTGACCTCACCGGCATCGGCTTTCCCGACGACCGGCAAAGTCGTGCGGGTCGTGTGCACTCTTCGAGGCCACGAGGCTTGCGTTTCGGGGTCGGGATGGCTAAGTCCTCTTGTCGAGAGGTTGGCGCGGGCAGGCACCTCGCCAACCCGGTCAGGTCCGGAAGGAAGCAGCCGTAACGAGCCACGCTTGGGTCGTTGTCAGCCTCTCACCTAAGACTACGTGATTGCCTCGTTTTTCGGAGACAGGGGAGGGCCAGGATGATTGTCGCAGCGCACCTCCCGGGCGCGGTCTAAGCCGCCCGGCCAGTTCCCGTTGCCTACGCGGCTCGGGTTCAAGCCATTGTTCCGAAAGAAAAACCAATGACAATTTATTCGCGCGCCGACCTCGGCTGGCGCCACCATTTCGCCCTGCAGTGCGGCGAAATCACCGAGCCCGACGCGGCCCGGCTGACCGGTATCGACCGTGACCGCGTCTCGGCCCTGTCTCCTGACGGGCCGTTGGTCCTGACTTGTCCGCAGGGCCTGTCCACCGGAGAGCTCGCCGTCGGGGACTGGACATTGTTCGATCCCGACTCGCACCGCATTATCCGTCGGCTGGAGCCGTTTAGCGCCATCAAGCGCAAGGCGGCCGGACGCGAGGCGCGGACGCAACTGATCGCGGCGAACGTCGACACGCTGGGGATCGTCACCTCCTGCAACTCCGACTTCAACGAGGCGCGGCTGGAGCGTTACCTCGCGCTGGCATCCAGCGCCGGATGCATGCCGCTGATCCTGCTGACGAAGGCCGACATGGCGGAGGATCCGGACGAGTACCGGCACCGCGCCACGGCACTTTCGCCGCTTGCGGTTGCCGAGACGCTCGACGCGACCGATCCGGGGGAGCTGTCGCGGCTGTCCGGCTGGGTCGGCACGGGTCAGACGATGGCGCTCGTCGGATCGTCCGGTGTGGGCAAGACGACGATCACAAACGGGCTCACCGGCGCGTCGGACCTCACCCAGGATATCCGCGAGGACGATGCGAGGGGCCGGCACACGACCACCGCCCGTTTTCTGAAGCGCACCGTCTCCGGCGGGTGGCTGATCGACACGCCGGGGATGCGGGAGCTGGGCCTCGCCGATGCCTCCGACGGAATCGCCGAGGTCTTCGGCGACATCGAAGACCTGGCCGCTGCGTGTCGATTCAACGATTGCAGCCACGAGTCGGAGCCAGGCTGCGCCGTGAAAGCCGCGATCGACAGTGGCGAGCTGGATCCCGAGCGACTGAAGCGGTGGGACAAGCTGAAGCGGGAGGACCGCTACAATTCCGAATCCATCGCCGAGACTCGCGCGCGGGCACGGTCGCTGAACAAGCTCTACCGGGGTGGCTCCGCCCGCGCGAAAGAAAAGCGGCGGATCGAGTGAGACCGGGCCGGCCCCGCCGAGGTGCGGGGCCGGTTCCGTCGGACCGTTCTAGACGATTCCGTGCGCGACGACGCTCTCGGGATGGTTCTCCATCCGATCCCTGAGGAGCGCCGACCGCTTTCATGGCGGGCCAGCTGGCGAAGTCGTTCCGCGCCACGACATGCAGGTAGTCCGCGTGTTTCATCGGCTCTCCCACCGGCCTCGGCCGGTCGGCGCGAACGCGGCTCGTCGCGCCGACGTCACCGGCGGCGTGATCCTTTACAAACCTCGCCCTGGCCGGGAACGCCGGTGGACCTTGCCCGGCGGCGGCCTTACCTTGGCCGCGTCCCGACGGAGTGAATGATGTCCGACGCCCCCGCCTATCAGGTGCTCGCCCGCAAGTACCGGCCCGAGACGTTCGCCGACCTCGTCGGACAGGACGCCATGGTGCGCACGCTGAAGAACGCCTTCGCGGCGGACCGCATCGCGCAGGCCTTCATCATGACGGGCATCCGGGGCACCGGGAAGACGACGACCGCACGGATCATCGCGAAGGGTCTCAACTGCATCGGCCCCGACGGAGAGGGCGGCCCGACGACCGAACCCTGCGGCGTCTGCGAACATTGCACCGCCATCATGGAAGGCCGCCATGTCGACGTGATGGAGATGGATGCGGCTTCGCGCACTGGCGTCGGCGACATCCGCGAGATCATCGACAGCGTACATTACCGGGCGGCCTCGGCGCGCTACAAGATCTACATCATCGACGAGGTTCACATGCTGTCGACGAGCGCGTTCAACGCGCTACTCAAGACGCTTGAAGAACCGCCCGCCCACGTGAAGTTCATCTTCGCGACGACCGAGATCCGCAAAGTACCGGTGACGGTCCTGTCGCGCTGCCAGCGGTTCGACCTGCGCCGGATCGAACCGGAAGTGATGATCGCGCTGCTCCGTCGCATCGCCGACGCCGAGAAGGCCGAGATCGCGGACGATGCGCTCGCCCTGATCACACGGGCGGCCGAAGGCTCCGCCCGCGACGCCGAGAGCCTGCTCGACCAGGCGATTTCCCATGGCGCGGGGGAGACGACGGCCGAACAGGTCCGCGCGATGCTCGGTCTCGCCGACCGGGGCCGCGTGCTCGACCTGTTCGACACGATCCTGCGGGGCGATGCCGCCGCGGCCCTGACCGAGCTGTCCGGCCAGTATGCCGACGGTGCGGACCCGATGGCGGTGATCCGCGACCTCGCCGAGATCTGTCACTGGGTCTCCGTCATCAAGATCACGCCCGAGGCCGCCGAGGATCCCACCGTGTCGCCCGAAGAGCGGGATCGCGGGCGCGAGATGGCCGAGGCACTACCGATGCGGGTGCTGTCGCGGATGTGGCAGATGCTGCTGAAAGCGCTCGAGGAAGTCGCGAGTGCCCCGAACGGCATGATGGCGGCCGAGATGGCGGTGATCCGCATGACCCACGTGGCCGACCTGCCCACGCCGGGAGAACTGGTCCGCAAGCTGTCGTCCGAGCAGCCGCCGCCCCCGCCCCCGCACGGCGGCGGCGGAGCACCGCAACCGGCGCCACAGCAGGGCGCGAACGGGGCTGGCGGACATCTGTCCGGTGGTGGCGGCTCTGCTGGGCCGACCTCGCACGGGTCGCTCGCGGTGAAGGCCGAGTCCGCCCTGGCGCGCTATGTCGCGTTCCCGGACGTTGTGGAACTGATCCGCGCGCATCGCGACGTGAAATTGCTGGTCGAAGTTGAATCGAACCTGCGGCTGGTATCCTACGCACCCGGCCGGATCGAGTTCGAGCCAACGGAGACAGCGCCGCCCGACCTGGCCCAGAAGCTCGGCAGCCGGCTGCAAAGCTGGACAGGTGTCCGCTGGGCGATCTCCGTCGCGACCGGCGGCGGCCCGACGATTGCGGAGGAACGCGACGCCGCCGACCTGCAGCTGAAGTCGGAGGCCGCGGCGCATCCCCTGGTTCAGGCTGTGCTGAAGGCATTTCCAAAGGCCAAGATCACCGACGTCCGCACCGCCCGCGCCGTGGCGGAAGAGGCGGAGGCCGACGCGCTGCCGGAAGTCCCGGACGAATGGGATCCGTTCGAGGACGAGTGAGCGCCTTGTGACCGGGCGCGGCCCTGCATAGGTTGATCCGGACCTCTAACGGGAGACACAGCTATGCTGAAAGGCTTGGGCAATCTTGGCGACATGGCCAAGATGATGAAGTCCGCGCAGGAAATGCAGGGCAAGATGGCCGAGCTCCAAGAACAGATGGAGCAGATGGAAGTGACGGGCGAAAGCGGTGCGGGGCTGGTGAAAGCCACGGCGACCGTGAAGGGCGAGCTGAAGGCGCTCGACATCGACCCGTCGATCTTCGATCCGAACGAGAAGGAAGTCGTCGAGGACCTGATCCTCGCTGCTATCAAGGACGCCCAGGGCCGGGCGCAGACCAAGATGCAGGAAGAAATGTCGCGAATGGCCGAAAGCCTTGGCCTGCCGCCGGGCATGAACCTGCCGTTCTGAACCGGGACACGTGTGGCACTTGAAATTTCTCGCGCGCCGTAACGGTTTTTCAATGAAAAACCGATATCGAATTTTCGACGAAAATTCGTAAGGGATGGCTGATCCTCGCAACGATCTCGAGACGCTGATCGAGCTCATGGCAAAGCTGCCGGGCCTCGGCCCGCGATCGGCGCGGCGCGCAGTACTGCACCTGATCAAGAAGCGCGGCGTGTTGCTGTCACCCCTCGCCGAAGCGATGACGCGGGTCGGTCAGACTGCGCGCGAATGCCTGAACTGCGGCAACATCGCCACCGGAGACCTCTGCGACATCTGCACCAGCGAAAAGCGCGCCAACGGCCAGATATGCGTGGTCGAGGATGTCGCCGACCTCTGGGCGATGGAGCGCGCCGCGGTCTTCAGGGGGCGTTACCACGTGCTCGGCGGGACGCTGTCCGCGCTTGACGGGATCGGACCGGAGGAACTGCGCATTCCCAAGTTGCGCGATCGGATCTCGGCCGAATCGGTGAGCGAGGTGATCCTCGCGCTCGGAGCCACGATCGACGGGCAGACGACGGCGCATTACATCGTCGACGAACTGCCGGGCGTGACGGTGACGTCGCTGGCGCAAGGCGTGCCCGTTGGCGGAGAACTCGACTATCTCGACGACGGAACGATCACTGCGGCGCTGAACGCGCGAAAGTCCCTCTGACCTCTGCACAAACGAAAGCCGGGGACCAAAGGCCCCCGGTCTGCAAACTTCCGTAACAGAGAAACGCCGACCTCAGCGGTCGTCGTCCTCGTCATCCTCGTCGCCGTTGTCGGGCAGGTTGAAGAGGCTGTCGGCGTCCGGATAATCCTCGGAAGACCCGCTTTCGCTGTCGCGCGGATCGTCGGCCTCTTCCCCGTCGGAGAGCGAGAATGTCTCGAGGCCCGAAATAGCGGTCGGCATCCGCGGCTCGGGATCCATGCCGAGCGATTGCTCGGTGGAGACCAGCTTGCGGCGCTCGTCGTCGGTCATCACGCTGCCTTCCTTGGCGCGCTTCTCGGCGGCCTTGGCGACGGCGGCGTCCAGCTCACCCTGCTTGCAGAGGCCCAGCGCGACGGGGTCGATCGGCTCCATCTGGCTGATGTTCCAGTGCGTGCGCTCGCGGATCGACTGGATCGTCGGCTTGGTCGTACCGACGAGCTTCGAGATCTGCGCGTCCGCCAGTTCGGGGTGGAACTTCACGAGCCAGAGGATCGCGTTCGGGCGGTCCTGACGCTTGGACAGCGGCGTGTAGCGCGGGCCGCGCCGCTTTTCCTCACCAACGGAGGCCGGGTTGAATTTCAGACGCAGCTTGTGAAGCGAGTCCTTCTCGGCCTTGTCGATCTCTTCCTGGGTCAGCTGGTTGTTGGCGATCGGGTCGAACCCCTTCACGCCCGCGGCCACGTCGCCGTCGGCGATGCCCTGAACCTCGAGCTCGTGCATCCCGCAGAAATCGGCGATCTGCTTGAAGCTCATCGTGGTGTTGTCGACCAGCCAGACGGCGGTGGCCTTTGCCATGAGCGGCTTGTCGGACATAGCCTTGCCTCCTTACGAACAATCCTTTCCCCTGCCCCGGCTTGGGGGCGAGCCGCTTTCGGCTCCGGTTCTCGTTGTCGGGGAACTCGCCGGCTATATAGTCTCCCGCGCGCCATCTTGAAAGGTCCAAAAATGCTGTGCCGCCTGCTGCTCCTGTCGCTGTTTGCCGCATCACCAGTCCGGGCGGACGACGTCGCAGGCGAATTCGACTATTACGTGATGGCGCTGTCGTGGTCGGCGAACTGGTGCGAGATGGAGGGCGACGAGCGCGGATCGCCCCAGTGCGCCCCGTCGGAGGACTTCGGCTGGGTGCTTCACGGGCTCTGGCCCCAGTACGAACGCGGCTGGCCGTCCGACTGCCGGACATCGGAACGCAATCCGTCCCGGGCGGAAACGTCGGAGATGGCGTGGCTCTTCGGATCCTCGGGGTCGGCATGGCACCAGTGGAACAAGCACGGCACCTGTACGGGTCTGTCCGCCCCCGACTTCTATCTGCTGGCGGGTGAGGCGTATGATCGCGTCAGCCGCCCAGAGGTGTTTCGTCGGCTGGAACGGTCCGTGCGCCTGCCCGCCGAGGTGGTGGAAGAGGCCTTCCTGCGCGATAACCCGGAGCTGTCGCCGGACGGAGTCACGGTGACGTGCCGGTCCGGCTACATTCAGGAAGTCCGTATCTGCCTGACCCGCGACCTCGAATTCCGCGACTGCGCCGCCGACACGCGGGCGGATTGCACTCTGGACGACGCCCTGTTCGAGCCCATGCGCTAGCCGAGCGCGGCCTCGAGCGCGGACCAAAGCTCCTCCAGAGGTTCGCAGCCGACGGACAGGCGGACGAAGGCGGCGGGCACGTCGTCGCCCCACCGCGCGCGGCGCTCGGCACTGGAATGCACGCCCCCGAACGACGTCGCGGGCCGCAGGAGCGGGCAGTCGTTGATGAAGGCCTCCGCCTTTTCCTCGGTTTCGAGCCAAAGGCCGATCATGAAGCCGAACCGGGACATCTGTCGCGTCGCGAGCGCGTGTCCGGGATCGGACGGCAGTCCGGGATAGCGGATCTGCGAGACGGCGGGATGTTCGGCGAGCCTTTCGGACAGGTGTCCGGCCGTTGTGCACATCCGGTCGAAACGGACCTCCAGCGTCTCCAGCGAGCGATGCAGGAGCCAGGCCTCGAACGGACCGGGGATACCGCCGGAGAGGGTGCGCCATGTTCGGGCGGCGTCGAGCAGCGCGTCGTCCCGCGTCGACAGGTGGCCCATCAGCAAGTCGGAATGACCGCCGGGGGCCTTGGTGTCGGCGGCGACGAGGATATCGGCGCCGAGGTCGAGCGGCCGCTGTCCGAAGCAGGTCATGGTCGTGTTGTCGACAACACTGATCCCGCCGGCGGCACGGACCTGTCCGGCGATCTCGGCGATGTCGCATAGGTCGAGACCGGGGTTCGACGGGGTTTCGATGAAGACCAGTCGGTAGCCATCGAACCTGCCTTCGGCGAAGCCCGTTGTCGGGCGGAGGTCGGTCGCCACACCCAGACTGGCAAGCGGACCTTCCGCCAGACGCCGGGTCGCATAATAGCCGTCGGAGGGCAGCAGAATGCGATCGCCGGACTTCAGGACGGAGAAGAGCGCCGCCGAGATCGCACCCATCCCGGAGGGAAACACCAGCGTCGGTGCCCCTTCGAGGTGCGACAGAGCCGATTCGAGCACGTCCCAGGTCGGCGTGCCGGCGCGACCGTAGAAATGTTCTCCACCCGGCAGACCCGGCAAGTGGAACATGCTGGCCATTGTCAGATCAGGCGAGATCGGATCGCCCTTCGACAACGACTGGCCGTGAAGATGCAGCAGATCCGCGGCAGAGGGCGGCTTCGGAGGCATGGCGGGGTCCTGTCTTACGGCGCGGCGGGGAACGGGGGGCAGGGCGACGCCCTAGGCCCGACCGTCCGGGTAGACCGCCGGGCCCTTGATCTCGAGCTTGTTGCCGAACGGGTCGCGAATGTAGAACGAATTCCCGACACCGCGAGCGCCGCCATGCTCCGCCTCGCGCTCGATCTCCACGCCGTGCGCGGCGAAATGGGCGCGCAGGTCGTCGGGGTCGACCGGGGAGGTGGCGATGCAGACGTGATCGACGTTGCGCCCGCCCGCGACCGGCGGGACGGCAGCGGATGCACCGGGATGGGTCGTATCCCAGAGAACGATCAGCGCCGCGCCGGTCCAGACCTGCTCCATCCCCAGGGCGGGATAGGAGTAACCCGGCTGACAGCCGAGCACCCCCTGGTAGAAGGCCATCGCGACGTCCATGTCATCGACGAGGAAGACGACATGGTCGATACCGACCAGCGTGAAGGGCGGCGCGCTCATTCCTCGTCCCACGCAGGGCACCACGACCCGTTCACGCAACGCATGTTGCGATCCAGCCCGTCGATGGTCTTGAGCTGGGCGGCGGTCAGCTGCACCTCGGTCGCCGCGAGGTTCTCGGCGATACGGTCGGTGTTGCTGGACGAGGGAATGACGATGTAGCCCTGCGCCATCAGGTAGGACAGCGCGACCTGGCTCGGCGTTGCACCGATGTCGTCCGCGATGCCCTGCAGCGTCACGTCCTCCGGCACGGCCCGCCGCGCGAGGGGGCAATAGGCCGTCAGCGGAATACCGAGCGACTTGCAGTGCTCGACGATCGGCCGGTTGGCAAGAAACGGATGAAGTTCGATCTGGTTGGTCGTGATCGCATCGGCGCCGAGGATCTCGACCGCCTTGTCGATGTGGCGGATCGTGAAGTTCGACACGCCGATGGTGCGGGCAAGTCCGGCGGCTTTCACGTCGGCCAGCTGTCCGAGATAGTCCTCGATGTCGTACTTGTCGTCGATGGAGGGCCAGTGCGCGAGGAGCAGATCGACCTGATCGAGGCCGAGCCGTTCGAGGCTCGCTTCGGCATGGGGGCGGACCTCGCCCGGGCCGAAGTTCTCGGGAGCGACCTTCGTGGTGATCCAGAAATCGTCGCGGGCAACGCCACTCTCGGCGATCCCCTGCCCGACGTCCTTCTCGTTCTCGTAGCCTTCGGCGGTGTCGATATGGCGGTAGCCGGCTTCGAGAGCGGCAAGCACGCCGTTCCGGGCTTCATCGCCACGGCGCTGCCAGGTGCCGTAGCCGATCTTCGGGATGGCATCGAGCATGTTGTCCTCCGTTCCATGTTCGCTGGCCGGAACCCTAGTCTACTTTGCTCAGACCTCCAGAACGATCTTGCCGATATGTGTCGAACTCTCCATCCGCTCGTGAGCTTTGGCGGCGTGCTCGAGCGAGAACGTCTCATCCATCACTGGCGCGATCCGGCCCGACGACAGGAGCGGCCAGACGTGCTCGCGCAGTTCGGCGGCGATGGCCGCCTTGGCGGCAACCGACTGCGGACGGAGGGTGGAGCCGGTGACGACGAGGCGACGCATCATGATCTCGGCGAAGTTAACCTCCGCCTTGGGCCCTTCGAGGAAGGCGATCTGCACGAGCCGCCCCTCGTCGGCGAGGGTCTTGATGTTGCGCGGAATGTAGGAGCCACCGACCATGTCGAGCACGAGATCCGCGCCGCCCTCCGCCTTGAGGATGTCGACGAAATCCTCTTCGCGATAGTTGATCGCCCGCTCCGCACCGAGCCGTTCGCAGGCCGCGCACTTCTCGGTCGATCCCGCCGTCGCGAAGACCCGCGCGCCGAAGTGGGCCGCAAGCTGGATCGCCGTCGTGCCGATTCCGGAAGAGCCGCCGTGGATAAGGAACCGTTCGCCGCCGGTGAGGCCTCCGCGCATGAAGACATTGGACCAGACGGTAAAGAAGGTCTCCGGCAGGCAGGCCGCCTGCTTCAGGTCGAGACCGTCAGGCACCGGAAGGCAGTGCGCCGCCGGAGTGACGACCTGTTCGGCATACCCACCGCCGGGCAGCAGAGCGCAGACTTCGGCCCCGACTTCGGGGGTCGCGACGCCGGGACCGACGGCGACGACAGTGCCCGCGCCTTCGAGGCCGGGAAGATCGGACGCGCCCTTCGGCGGGGCATACATGCCCGCCCGTTGCAGCGCGTCAGGACGGTTCACGCCGGTATAGGCGAGGCGGATCAGCACTTCGCCGTATCCGGGTTGCGGGACGGGCCGGGTCGCGGGGGTCAGCACTTCCGGACCGCCGGGCTTCGAGATCTCGATGACGCGCATGCTTTTCATTCCGGCTCCTCCTCCGGTTCCTTCGATCAGCTCTTCGGCGGAACCCAGCTTCCGGGCATGTCCATCGGGGGCGTGCCACCACGCGGCGCGCGAACCTTTTCGGACAGGCGCGCGAGTGGCGCCGTAAAGGGGCGAAGCAGCGAATTCTGGTTCACCTGCGCCTTCACCTTCTCGATCTGCATCACATCGCCGATCCGGCGGTCGATGAAGTCGTCCGTGGCCTGCTGGTCGAGGCTGTCGTCGCCGAGCCAGTAGAGCACCGTCGCGCCGTAGACGCCCGACAGCGACATGCGCTTCGTGTACCAGTTCAGATCGTCGGAACTGTCGCCAAGCGTGGTCCAGATCATGTCCGCCGTACCCCAGATCAGCCGGGAGCCTTCAAGCGCGAGATGCGGCAGCGAGAACATCGCCGTTCCGCGCCGGACCGCCTCCTTGTCGGTGATCGCGTCGATTCGCACCCGGACGGCGCGGGCCACCTTGTCGCGGAACCGCAGCGTCGACAGGTCCTCTTTCATGAGGTCTGCGCGCGCAGCCTCATCGCCGCGGCGATGATAGTCGGCGGCGAGGTCCACGGCACCCTTTGGGCAAAGCCGACGCGCTTCGGCCGGGGTAACACCGACGGTCGAGATCGCTTCTCGGAAGGCCTTTTCGGACCAGCCGTCGAAAGCGACGTGGGGCAGGATAGCGTCGAGGAGTTCGACGCGTTTCGGGTCTGGCGGGGCGTTCATCTGAGACGTCCTTTCGTCATCCGGCTCTTGCTGGACAAGCTAGGTCTTCGTTGATATATGGCCACCTCCTGCAAGTCCTTGCAACTTCAACCCAGAAAGGTGGTGACAACCACATGCAGGTCAGTGTTCGCGACAACAATGTCGACCAGGCGCTCCGCGCCCTGAAGAAGAAACTTCAGCGCGAAGGCGTTTTCCGCGAAATGAAGCTCAAGCAGCATTTCGAGAAACCGTCGGAGAAGAAGGCGCGCGAGAAGGCTGAGGCGATCCGCCGCCAGCGCAAACTCGCCCGCAAGAAGGCCCAGCGCGAAGGGCTTCTCTGAGCGTACTGCTGGAACACTTCTAGTGTTTTGACGACCCCCGTGGCACTTGCCCGGGGGTTTGTCGTTTCAGGGGTCCGCGTTCGGCGGATCAGTTCGTCAGGACGGGACGCGCACCGACCAGCCGGACGGCCTGATAGGTCTGGGGATCGTCCACCAGTTCGAGCGTGCCGGTGACCGAAACTTCGGTTGCCTCGGGCACGTCGGGCATCGGCTCGTCGAGAAACACCTCGAGCGTGACGCCATAGCCGCCGGATCCGCAGAACGGGCAGTCAGCGGGATCGGGCACCAGCAGGAAGTTGGTGGTGTAGGCTTCCGCTTCGATCGGAACGTAGAAGCCGCTGATGGTTAACTGGCCGCCGGCCGCATCGACGAGTGCCGCCGGCACTTCCTTGATCACCGTCCACTCACCGTCGTTCTGTTCCTCGAGATACCTGATCTCGTTGATAAGGTCCCAGCTGTCGGCGAGCGCCGCACTACTCGTGCATGTGGCCAGCATGAGAATGCTGCTGAGCATTCTCCGCTTCCACGTCGACATTGACGTGAAGATGTCCAAGCTCTTCGAACTCCAGTTCCACTTCGAAGGCATCGCCTTCGGCGAACGGGCCGTCGATGCCTTCAAGCAGAATGTACACAGTGTCGGGACGCATGTCGAACATGGTGCCACCGGCGACCTCGAGCATCTCGAGCGGCAGCGGATCACCGCCGGCGTTGATCGGAGCGCCGACAAGCGAGGCGGAGTCGGCCATCTCGGCCTCAGCACCGGACAGGACGGCGATCTGTTCGCCGTCATTGTCGATGCTCATGAAGACGAGCGCGTCCGGCCCGGACGTCGCGCGGGACCAGGCGTGGAGCACGCGAAGATCGCCGAGTTCGGAGACGTGACCGTCGTCGTCATGCGCGTGGTCTTCCTGATGGTCATGGGCATCGTCCGCCGCGTGGGCTTCCTCATGCTCATGGTCATGATGCTCTTCCTCATGCTGATCGTCCTGCGCGAAAGCGACGACGGGTGACAGGAGAAGGGCGACGGCGAGAAGATGGCGCATGGGACAGATCCGTAACTGAGTTCGAGACGTCGTGTAATGTTATAACGTCACAGATCTATGACAGGTCACTGAGCCACCATCAACCAGATGAATACCGGCACCAGCGACGCCAGCGCCATGAAGGCCATGCCGCCGATCACGTAGAAGCCGTCCCGGGCAAGGAAGCTGACCGAGAAGAACAGCACGGCCATACCGAGGATCGAGGAGGAAAACGGAAGCAGCTCCAGCATCGGCATCGACGCGCCGCAGATCATCGCCAGCGCCTGCGGGATCTTCACGCCGGGGTTTGTGCAGAGGAACAGGAGCCGGTCCCGGCTGTGTCCGTCGATCCAGTCCGCGACCCGCGCGATCCGTGACATGGCCCGGCCGAGCTGCCAGCCCCTGATGCTGCGCCGCATCAGGACCTCCGGCAGCCAAAGGTGCTCGCGATGCAGGATCATCTGCAGGGCCACCAGCGCGATGGTTATCCCGCAGACGGACGAGAAGAACGGAATCCCCGACAGGGGCGACACCACGAGGATGGCAGGGATCATCAGTCCGGGAACAAAGGAGGCGGCGCCGAAGGCCTCCAACAGGTCCCCCAGCGACAGCCAGTCGCGCTCGGAGGCCGCCTCCAGCCGCTCAACGATGTCCCGCACAGGGTGCTTCGACTGAAACGTGAAATCCGACACGCGGGGACGTCCTTGATGACTTCTCCGCTAGATGTGCCCAAACCCCGTCACTTGCAACGGCGCAGCCTCCGTCAGGCGGCTTTCCACTTGATCGAACAGCCCATCGAGGGGACCTGCTCGCGCGGGCCCTGCCCCGTCTCGGCGACCTGCTTCATCGCTTCGAACAGGTCGCGGCGCAGGTCTTCGGGGCCCGCCTTGTTGCGCGACGCGTCGAGGCGACCGCGATACTGAAGCTCCAGGTCCTTGTTGAACCCGAAGAAGTCGGGCGTGCAGGCCGCGTCGTAGGCGCGGGCGACCGACTGATCTTCGTCATGCAGGTAGGGGAAGAAAAACCTGTTCTGCTTCGCGAAGGCCTGCATATTCTCGTAGGAATCGTCCGGGTGGCTTTCGGGATCGTTCGAACAGATCGCCGCGAAGCCGACGCCCAGTGGTGCGAGGTCCCCGGCATCGCGCACGATCCGGTCAATGACCGCTTTCACATAAGGACAGTGATTGCAGATGAAGGCCAGAACGAGCCCGTTCTCGCCCTTCAGATCGTCCAGCGAATAGAAGTGCGTGTCGGTCGCGACGAGCCGGAAATCCGGCGCCTTCCAGCCGAAGTCGCAGACGGGCGGTGTGGCGGCCATGGTCTCTCTCCCTCATTGCCTTGGTTCGGGCGCACAGGTAGTGCGCCGCTCCCCGGTTGCCACGGACGCAGGCAGGCATAAGGTGCCCCCGAACCGATGATCCCCGAGGAGTAGGACATGAGCGATACCTATACGCCCCCCAAGGTCTGGACGTGGGACCGCGAGAATGGCGGCCAGTTCGCCAGCATCAACCGCCCGATCGCCGGGCCGACGCACGACAAGGAATTGCCGGTCGGCGAACATCCGTTTCAGCTCTACTCGCTCGGCACGCCGAACGGGCAGAAGGTCACGATCATGTTCGAAGAGCTGCTCGCCGCCGGTCACACGGGTGCCGAGTACGATGCGTGGCTCATCAACATCGGCGAGGGTGACCAGTTCGGGTCGGGCTTCGTCGAGATCAACCCGAACTCCAAGATTCCCGCGCTGCTCGACCGGTCCGGACCGGAGCCGGTGCGGCTGTTCGAATCCGGGTCGATGCTGATCCACCTCGCCGAGAAGTTCGGCGCGTTCCTCGCCTCCGACGGCGCGGCGCGGGTCGAGACGATCAACTGGCTGATGTGGCAGATGGGCAGCGCCCCGTTCGTCGGCGGCGGCTTCGGCCACTTCTATGCCTATGCGCCCGAGAAGTACGAATATCCGATCAATCGGTACGCGATGGAGACGAAGCGGCAGCTCGACGTGCTCGACCGGGAGCTCGCGGACAAGCCCTACATCGCTGGCGACGAGTACACGATCGCCGACATGGCGATCTGGCCGTGGTACGGAAACATGGCGCTTGGCGGCGCCTACAACGCGGGCGAGTTCCTCGACGTTGCGAGCTACACCAACCTCGTGAAGTGGGCGGAGAAGATCCGGGACCGTCCCGCTGTCGAGCGCGGCCGCCGCGTGAACAAGGGCAATCCCGAGGAAGGCATCAAGGAGCGGCACTCGGCCGCCGACCTCGACTGACGGCGACAGGTAGGATGGGGGTCTGCCCCCATCCTACGCCAGAGGGCTCATGGCTTGCTGAGCGAGTCCCGGATCTCGATCAGAACATCCAGCTCGGACGGGCCGGTCTTCACCTCGGGCACCACATCGTCGGGCTTTTCGGCCGCGGACTTGATGCGGTTCACGCTCTTCACGAGCATGAAAACCACGAAGGCTATGATCAGGAAATTGATGCAGGCGGTGATGAAGGCGCCGTAGGCGAAGACCGCCGCGCCGCTCTCGCGCGCGACCTCGAGACCCGGACGCGGATCAGGGACATCGCCGGACAGCACGACATACATCGAGGTAAAGTCGATCCCGCCAAGGATCAGGCCGATCACCGGGTTGATCAAATCGTTGACCAATGACTGCACGATCGCAGTAAAAGCCGCCCCGATGATGATACCGACCGCAAGGTCCATCACGTTGCCCTTGGCGATGAAGTCCTTAAATTCCTTGATCATTCCTATGCCCCGCTGGTTGTCATGATCCTGTTACCCTGCACATCCGCACAGGCGGGTTCATCCTGTTCACAACCCGGCGGCTTTATCAATTGACATGGCTGCCTACGTGAAGGGTTCCCCTAACCGGAGTTCGTCATGTCCGACCTTTCAGATTTCGCCGTCACTTCGAAGTGGCCCGTGGACGATCCGTCCAAACTGCAGCTCTTCTCCTACCCGACCCCGAACGGTCAGAAGGTGTCTATCCTTCTCGAAGAGCTCGGCCTGCCTTATGAGCCGCATCTCGTCCCGCTCGGCGACGACTACGTGAAGAGCGCGGAGTATCTGTCGCTCAACCCGAACAACAAGATCCCCGCGATCATCGACCCGGACGGCCCGGACGGCAAACCGCTCGGCCTCTGGGAAAGCGGCGCCATCCTGATCTACCTCGCCGAGAAGACCGGCAAGCTGATCGGCAAGACTCCTGCCGAGAAAGCCGAGATCATCCAGTGGGTGATGTTCCAGATGGGCGGCGTTGGTCCGATGTTCGGGCAGCTCGGCTTCTTCTACAAGTTTGCCGGGGCCAAGATGGAGGACAAGACCGCGCAGGATCGCTACATCGGCGAGGCGAAGCGCCTGCTGGCCGTGGTCGAGAAACAGCTTGAGGGGCGCGACTGGCTCTGCGGCGACTACTCGATCGCCGACATCGCGCTGGCGCCATGGCTGCACGCGCTCGATTTCTACGGTGCCAAGGACGTCACCGGCTACAACGAGCTGACCAATGTGCCGGCCTATGTCGAGCGGTTCTACGCCCGCCCCGCAGCCGCCAAGGGGCGCAATATTCCAGACCCCAAGGGCTGAGAGGGCGCGAGGGGGCTGTCTGCCCCCTCCTGGCCTGCGGCCAGTTCACCCCCGAGACGTATTTCCGGCCAGATGACGGGCTCACCCGCGCAGGGTGCCGCCCGTCGCCTTCGTGACCTTCTCGACGACCTTCCAGCCGACGGCCTCGATCTCGGCCTCTGTCAGGGTCGACTCGGTCGGCTGAAGGCGCACGGTGATGGCGAGGCTCTTCTTGCCGTCGCCGAGGCTGCCGCCGACGAACTCATCGAAAACGCGGACCTCGTCGATCAGGGCCTTGTCGGCCCCGGCGGCGGCGTTCACCAGCGTCAGGGACTCGACGTCGGCATCCACCACGAACGCGAAGTCACGCTCGACCGCCTGAAGATCGACGGCGGTCAGTGCGCCACGGGCATGGCCGGTCTTGCGCGGCTCGGGCACCTCGTCGGGCCAGAGGGTGAAGGCCACTGCCGGACCCTTCACGTCGAGTGCCTTCAGGACCTTCGGGTGCACTTCGCCGAAGATGCCCAACACCTTCTTGGGCCCAAGGCAGATCTTGCCGTGCCGGCCGGGGTGCCACCAGTCGTCTGCGCCGCGCAGGATCTGCACCTTGGCGGGCGCGCCGATGGCGGCGAGCGCGGCTTCGGCGTCGGCCTTCACGTCGTAGAGGTCGACCGCGCGCGAGGCGCCGTGGACGTCTTTCGGTCCGGTACGTCCGACCAGCAGGCCGGAGACCTGCAGGCCCATGTCCTCTGGCTCGCCCCCGGCAAATGTGGCGCCGACTTCGAAGAGCGCGAGGTCCGTCGCGCCCCGCGCCTGGTTGCGGGCGGCGGCCTGCAGCAGACCGGCCAGCAGGGTCGGTCGCATGTGGCTCATCTCGGAGGAGATCGGGTTCTCCAGCCGCGTGTCGTCGGTGCCGCCACCGAACAGCGCAGCAGAGCGGCTGTCGATGAAGCTGTAGGTCACGCACTCGTTGTAGCCGAGTGCAGCGACGGTGCGGCGCACGATCTGCTGGCGCTTCTGGCTGGTGGTGAGGATCGGCTTCGGCACGCCCGGTTCGGTACGCGGCAGGGGCTTGCCCTTCAGCCTTGTCAGCGAGGCGATGCGGGCGACTTCCTCGACGAGGTCGGCCTCACCCAGCACGTCGGGACGCCACGTCGGCGCGTAGGCCATGTCACCTTCCATCCGGAAGCCGAGCGCTTCGAGCGAGGCGCGCTGCTGCTCCGCAGGGATTTCCATGCCGACGAGGCTTTCGACCCGCGCGGTGTCGAGCCGGTAGCCCCGCGTCGTGTCGGGCACTTCACCCGCGACCACCACTTCGGACGCTTCGCCACCGGCAATGTCGACGATCATGCGGACCGCGCGTTCCATCCCCTCCGGCGTGAAGGCGGGGTCGATGCCGCGCTCGAACCGGTAGCGGGCGTCGGAATTGATCTTCAGCGCGCGGCCCGTGTAGGCGGTCCGCACGGGATCGAAGTAGGCGGCCTCGACGAAGACGTTCACCGTCTCGGGCTGACAGCCGGTGCGGGCACCGCCCATCACGCCGGCCATGCTCTCCACCCCTTCGGTGTCGGAGATCAGCGTCATGCCGGGCTCGAACGTGTAGTCCTTGTGATCGAGCGCGGTCAGCGTCTCGCCCCCTTCGGCGCGATGGATGCGCAGGGAGGACCCGCGCAGCTGGTCAGCGTCGAATACGTGCAGCGGGCGGTTCAGGTCGTAGGTGAAGAAGTTCGTCACATCGACGAGGAAGCTGATCGGGCGCAGACCTATCGCGCGCAGACGGTCCTGCAGCCATTCCGGCGAAGGGCCGTTCGTCACGCCGCGGATGTAACGGCCATAGAACACCGGAGCCTGCCCGAGCGTGTCGCCGTCGATCGTCACGGTCACCGGGTTCGGGAAGGCCGCCGGGACCATGTCGAACGGGATCGGTTTCAACGTGCCGAGGCCACGGGCGGCGAGGTCGCGCGCCACGCCGCGCACGCCGAGCGCATCGGCACGGTTGGGCGTGATCGCGATCTCGATCACGGGGTCGACCTTGGAGGGCTGGTTCGCGGCGAGCCAGTCTGTGAACCGCTCACCCACCTCGCCGGACGGCAGTTCGATGATACCGTCATGTTCGTCTGACAGCTCCATCTCGCGTTCGGAGCACATCATGCCGTAGCTCTCGATCCCGCGGATCTTGCCAACGCCGATGGTCGTGTCGATGCCAGGCACGTAGGTGCCGGGCTTGGCGACCACGACGGTAATCCCTTCGCGCGCGTTCGGGGCACCGCAGATGATCTGTGTCTCGCCCTCGTCGGTCAGGACCTGGCAGACCTTGAGCTTGTCGGCGTCCGGGTGCTTCTCGGCCTTCACCACCTTGCCGATGGTAAAGTCGGACAGGCGTCCGGCCGGGTTCTCGACGCCCTCGACTTCGAGCCCGAGGTCGGTCAGCGTTTCGAGGATGTCGTCGAGCGAGGCCTCGGTTTCGAGGTGGTCCTTCAGCCAGGACAGCGTGAATTTCATCTTGGTGCTCCGGTCGCCGGATTGGTCGCCGGCCTCTTAGCCCATCGCCGGGGCAGGGAAAAGCAGGAGCGCGCCTCGCAACCGTGACTGACGTTTACCGCCCTGCCCGCACGGCGCCGGTCAGTTGCCGTAGCGGTCGGCGAGGTCCTCGTCGTCGCCGAGCCGGGCGAGCTTGATTTCCCGCGCGAGGCGCAGGGACGGTTTCACACCGAACAGGATGGAGCCGAGCACGAAGAACCAAGTCGCCGAGAACATCAGGCTCTCCCAGAAGAACATGATCGAGCCCACCAGGAAGAACATCGCCGCCGTGAAGTCGACGGCGGTGTAGACAAGTTCGAACACGGCGTAGATATGCCGCGACTTCTGGGATTTCTCGCGGTTGTAGTGTCGGAAAAGGGCCATCGGTCATTCCTTCTGTCGGGGTCCGACATCCGGAATGCCCTATTCCATCGGCAGAGATCTACCCGGCAGCGAGGCTGGCGCGCAGGATACCGTCCGGATCCGCCATGCAATTCCCCATCAGGGCGGTCCATCCGGTCGGATATTCCGCGCGATCAAAGACGAGCTCGACACGACCCCAGCTGTAGCTCGCCCGGCCATCGGGACCGGACAGTGCCGCGCCGCAACCGGTGGAGGTCGGCCCGCCGATCCAGAAGCCGTCGTGCATCGAGCGTTCGTAGTAATTGCCCGCGAGTTCGGGGAAGTAGAGGTACACGTCCTCACCGTTCCAGGGGGCTGAGAAGATCGCGAAGCCGTCCTGCTCCGCCTGGTAGACGAGCTGGTCACCGGTCGGGCTGTACCAGACCTCGTCCGCAATGGCCGGCAGGGTTGTGAGCGCGACGAGCGCGGCTGTCATGATGGTGCGCATGGGTGTCCTCCCCGTCTCATGCCGGACAAGGAGACACTGCGCCTTTACCAAAGGTCAAGCGCGGTCGTGGGCCGTCAGCCGGCGGTGCCGCCGCGCAGCGTCGGCACTTCCATCGGGCCGAAGCCGTAATGGCGCAGCCAGCGCAGGTCGGCATCGAAGAAGGCGCGCAGATCGGGGATGCCGTATTTCAGCATCGCGATCCGGTCGATCCCCATGCCGAAGGCGAAGCCCTGCCATTGGTCCGGATCGACCGAAGCGGCGGCCAGCACCTTCGGATGCACCATGCCGGAGCCGAGAACTTCGAGCCAGTCGTCGCCCTCGCCCACCTTCACGGTGCCACCTTCGAACGAGCATTGGATGTCGACCTCTGCCGACGGCTCGGTGAAGGGGAAGTGGCTGGCGCGGAAGCGGGTCTTCACGGTCGTGCCGAAGTAGGCGGTGAAGAACTCTTCCAGCACCCACTTCAGGTTTGCCATCGAGATGTCCTTGTCGATGGCGAGGCCCTCGACCTGATGGAACATCGGCGTATGGGTCTGGTCGTAGTCGGCGCGATAGACGCGGCCCGGCGCGATGATCCGGCAGGGGGCTCCGTGGGCCTCCATGTGACGGATCTGGACGGGCGAGGTGTGGGTGCGCAGCACGTGGGGCGGGCGATTGTCGCCGTCCTTGCGGTGCATGTAGAACGTGTCCATCTCGGCCCGCGCCGGGTGGTGACCGGGGATGTTCAGCGCGTCGAAGTTGTACCAGTCGGTCTCGATCTGGGGGCCTTCCGCGACAGAGAACCCCATGTCGGCGAAGATCGTCGTGACCTCTTCCCAGACCTGGCTGATCGGGTGGATCGTGCCCATGCGACGGGTGCGGCCGGGCAGCGTCACGTCGAGCCACTCGGCCCGCAGGCGCTCGTCCAGCGCGGCATCCTCGAGGCCCGCCTTCTTGGCGGCGATGGCCGAGGTGATCTCGTCCTTCAGTGCGTTCAGCCGGGGGCCGGCCTCCTTGCGCTCTTCCGGAGTCATCTTGCCGAGCTCGCGCATGGCGAGGCTGACTTCGCCCTTCTTGCCGATGGCCTGCACGCGCAGGTCTTCGAGCGCGGATTCGTCCGCGGCATCGGCAATCAGTCCAAGGTACTTGTCGCGAAGATCGTCCATCGCCAGCCTCTTTGTCTGCTCGCGCACGCGTTACGAGATTGGGGGGATGGGTGCAAGCGCGGGGCGGGTCGGAGAGGGACGCCAAGTAGCCGGATCTGGCGCGGCGCGACGAGCCCCGGGCCGCCCCCGCCTCTCCTCCCGGGAGCGCGCATTTCACCGTCGAACACCGAAAAGACGTCGTCCGATAGCGAGAGATAATGCGCTCAGCGGCGGTGTCGGGAGCGCCCGCCCGAGGGTCGGGCGCGTCCCTGTTTTCTCAGCTCCCGAAGGTGCCCTTGATCGCCTTGGCGGTCTTCTCGGCCACTTCCTCGGCCTCCGCCTTTGTCAGGCAGAGCGGCGGTGCGAAGCCGATGGTGTCGGAATGTGGCATCGCCCGGCCGATCACGCCGTCGGCAAGTAGGCGGGCGACGGCGGTCACGGCAGGCTTCTGATCGTCCCAGCCGGCACGGGTCTCCCGGTCGGAGACAAGCTCCACCGCGCAAAGCATCCCCTCGCCCCGAATGTCACCGACGTTCGGGTGGTCACCGATCGCATCGGACATCGCCTTGCGCAGGTGCGCCCCGACCGTGGCGGCGTTCTCGAGCAGGCCGAGGTCATCGACCAGCTTGAGGTTCGCGACACCCGCCGCGGCACCGATCGGGTGCGCGGAATAGGTCCAGCCGTGGCCGATCGGCCCCATCTCGTCGGTCCCCTGCTCGAGCGCGGCCCAGACCTTCTTGCTCACGATGGATCCGGAGAGCGGCGCGTAGGCCGAGGTGAGCCCCTTCGCGATCGTGATGATGTCGGGCTTCATCCCGTAGTGTTCGGAGCCGAACATCGAGCCGAGCCGCCCGAAGCCGGTGACGACCTCGTCAGCCACCAGAAGGATGTCGTACTTGTTCAGGACTTCCTGGATCGCGGCCCAGTAACCTTTCGGCGGCGGTACGATGCCGCCGGTGCCGAGCACCGGCTCACCCCAGAAGGCGGCGATCGTCTCGGGCCCCTCCTTCAGGATCATCTTCTCGAGTTCGGAGGCGCAATAGGCGCTGAACGCCTCTTCCGACATGGAGACGTCCGGGCGGCGGTAGTAGTAGGGTGCCTCGGTGTGCAGGATCGGCACGAGCGGCAGGTCGAAGGCGTTGTGGAACGCCGCCAGCCCGGTGAGCGACCCCGACATCAGGCCGGAGCCGTGGTAGCCGCGCCAGCGGGAGATGATCTTCTTCTTCTCGGGCCGGCCGAGGATGTTGTTCATGTACCAGATCAGCTTGATGTTCGTCTCGTTCGCGTCCGACCCGCCAAGGCCGAAGTAGACCCGGCTCATGTGGTCGGGCGCGCGGTCGAGGATCATCTTGGCGAGCGTGACGGACGCCTCGGTGCCGTGGCCGACATAGGAGTGATAGTAGGCCAGTTCCTTCGCCTGAGCGGCGATGGCATCGGCGATCTCCGTCCGACCGTAGCCGACGTTCACGCAATAGAGTCCCGCGAACGCGTCGAGCAGGCGCTTGCCCTCGCGGTCGACGATATGGCTGCCTTCACCGGACGAAATGATCCGATGCACCGCCTTGCCCCGCGCGAAATCGGCCCAGTGGGTCGACGGATGCAGGAAAGTATCGCGGTCCCATTGCTCGAGCGGATCGTTCTTCAGCATGGCGTCACTCCTGTAAACCTATGGAGCAGCCCTATCGCAGTCTGCCCCAAGCGAACAGGGGGCTGCCGTACTGCTGCACGGCGACGAGCCGGCAACGGGGAGCGCACGGGCAAGGCCTCCGTCAAAAATGCAGGACGATGTTCGGAGCGCGTTATGAAACCTGTCGCGAAGCTACGGCGAAGACCATGGCCCGGCTACTCAGTCTCGCGGCGCAGGCGTTTGCCGAAGGTCGCGACCCGGTAGAGGTACAGCGCGACGATCAACAGGACGACGCCGGTGGAGACCGGATTGAGCCAGGCCTCGACAAGGTCGTACTGGCTGCCGAGCAGATAGCCCGCCGCGGCAAGCAACGCTGTCCAGATCGCGGTGCCGATCAGGCTGTAGATCAGGAACTTCGGCACCGGCATGCCGGCAACGCCGGCGGGGACCGAGATGAAGGTGCGCACCGTCGGAATCAGGCGGCCGAAGAAGACGGCTTCGCCGCCGTGCCGGCTGAACCAGTCGGCAGAGCGTTCAAGCTCGCTGGGGGTCAGGGTCAGCCAGCGGCCATGATTGCGGGCGAGCTTCTTCAGCCGCCTCATCCCGATGGCTGCGCCGATCCAGTACCAGAGGGCGGCCCCGGCGACCGACCCGACGATCCCGGCGAGTAGGACGCCGATGAAGGACATGTCGCCCTGCTGTGCGTTGAATCCCGCGAGCGGCATGATGAGTTCCGAAGGAATGGGCGGGAAGACGTTCTCGAGGAACATCAAAAGGGCGACCCCGACCGGGCCGACCGCGTCGATGATGTTTGTGATCCAGTCGAACATATGTCTCGCCTCTTGCTTTCCCGCTTCAACGTTCCGGGCCGCGGACGGTTCGGGAAAAGAAAAAGCCGCCCCGTGGGGCGGCTCTCGATCGTGTCACCTGGCCTGAATTCAGGCCGGCAGCGCGGCTTTCGCCTTTTCGACGATCGTGCCGAACGCTTCGGGTTCGTTCACGGCGAGGTCGGCCAGCACCTTGCGGTCGACTTCGATCCCGGCAAGGCCGAGCCCGTTGATGAACTTCGAATAGGTCAGCGACTCGTCGTGCGACCGGACAGCAGCGTTGATCCGCTGGATCCAGAGCGAACGGAAGTTGCGCTTCTTGTTGTGACGGTCACGGGTTGCGTACTGGTTGGCCTTGTCGACGGCCTGCTTGGCAACCTTGAAGGTCGTGGACCGGCGGCCGTAGTAGCCTTTGGCCGAATCGAGGACCTTCTTGTGACGACGATGGGTGACGGTTCCGCCTTTGACTCGCATTGATCAGGCCTCCTTCAGCGCGCGTAGGGCATCATCGGCTTGATGATCTGCTCATCAGCCTTGGACAGCACGGTCGTGCCGCGAGCGTCGCGGACGAACTTGTTGGTGCGCTTGATCATGCCGTGGCGTTTGCCGGCCTGACCGGCCTTGATGCGGCCGGAGGCGGTCACCTTGAACCGCTTCTTGCAGCTCGACTTGGTCTTCATCTTGGGCATTTCGGTCTCCTTTACGGGAACGTGCGAACATTCGGAAAGGCATGCCACATAGCCCGCCCGAACGGATTGGAGCCGGCCGTATAATTCCGGCCGGCTCCGCTGTCCAGAGATTAGTTGATGTAGCGCCCGACCACCCGGACGAAGACGTCCGGAATCTCGGCAATGTCATAGCCCGCGCCACTTTCGGAGATAGCAAGGGCGAGGAGTCCGCCGCCGATCATGAACATGATGGCCGCCGTGCGGGGCGGCCGTCCGTCCGTGAACGCCCCGATCACCGCAGGCACCGCGAAACCGGAGACAAGCAGCCCGATGAGAAATATGAGATCAGTATCCATGACGTAGCGTCATAGACACCGAATATGACCTCAGTTAGCCGGGTTCCTGTCGGAATATGAGCCGTTCTTCGCAAGGGGCGACGCGCAGGATGTTGGTGGAGCCCGGCGTGTTGAACGGGACACCCGCGACGACGATGATGTTGTCCTCATCCTTGGCTTCGAGCTCCGCCTTGGCGGCGCGGACGGCGTAGACCACAGCCGTCTTGAAGCGGTCGATGTCGCCGGTCAGCACCGTCTGGATGCCCCACGACAGACAGAGGCTCCGCGCCGTGTGAGTCGAGGTCGTCATCGTGATCGTCGGCACCTTGGGCCGCTCGCGCGCGATCAGCAGCGCGGTCGTGCCGCTTTCGGAGAAGCAGCAGATCGCCAGAACGTCGGTGCTTTCCGCGATTTCGCGGGCAGCGGCGACGATACCGTCGGCGACGCTGGTGCGTTCGATCGCGCGGCTGGCGACCATGATTCCGCGGTAGTTCGGGTCGTTCTCGACCTCGATCGCGACGGCGTTCATCGTCGTCACCGCCTCTACGGGGTAATCCCCGGCGGCACTTTCGGCGGACAGCATGATCGCGTCGGTGCCCTCATAGATGGCAGTGGCGACGTCGCTCACCTCGGCCCGGGTCGGCATCGGGCTTTCGATCATGCTTTCGAGCATCTGTGTCGCGACGATCACCGGCTTGGCGGCCGCGCGACACTTGCGAACGAGCTGCTTCTGGATCGGCGGGACGTTCTGCACGGGCAGTTCGACGCCGAGGTCGCCACGGGCGACCATGATGCCGTCGGACGCTTCGAGGATCTCGTCGAAGGACTTCACTGCTGCCGGCTTCTCGATCTTCGACAGGATGTCGGCACGGCCCTTGGTGAGTGCGCGCGCCTCTTCCACATCCGCGGCACGCTGCACGAAGGACAGGGCCAGCCAGTCGACGCCAAGCTCGCACACGAACTCCAGGTCCCTGCGGTCCTTCTCCGACAGCGCGGCAAGCGGCAGCACCACGTCGGGCACGTTCACGCCCTTGCGGTTGGAGATCGTGCCGCCGACGGTCACTTCGCAATCGGCGAAGTCCGCGCCACAGTCTTTGACCTTCAGACGAATCTTGCCGTCGTTGACCAGAAGCGACGCGCCGGGTTCGAGCGCGTCGAAGATTTCCTTGTGCGGCAGCTGGACGCGGCTGTTGTCGCCGGGTGTCTCATCGAGATCGAGCCGGAACATCTGGCCGATCTCGAGCTCTTCCTCGCCGTTGGCGAACTTGCCCACACGGAGCTTCGGCCCCTGAAGGTCGGCGAGAACACCAATCGGGCTGCCGACATCCTTCTCAACCTGGCGGATGATCTTGTGACGCGCCTCGATCTCGGCGTGATCGCCGTGGCTCATGTTCAGGCGGAACACGTCGGCCCCGGCTTCATGTAGCTTGCGGATCACCTCGTAACTGCTGGAGGACGGCCCCAGTGTTGCGACAATCTTTACGCTGCGTTGACGTTTCATTGCGGCCCTCCGTCTGCTCGGCTCGCCGTGCGGGCGTTACCGCTAACTGCTTGGTCGGCGCCCTTATTGCGTAATTCACTTCCGCCGACAACTAGCCTAAGCCCCGTGAAAAATGAATGACAGGAATTATGACCGAGCCGTCTTTCGAGATCGTGAACCCGGGCAGCAACAGCCGATGGCTCCTGACATGCGACCACGCGAGCAATTTCGTCCCCCTCGACGTCGCCGGAGGTGACCTCGGCCTGCCCCCGGGCGAGATGGCACGCCACATCGCCTATGATGTGGGCGCCGCCGGAGTGACGCGGCGGCTCGCCGACCTGCTGGACGCGCCGGCGGTGCTGTCGCGATTCTCCCGGCTGGTGATCGATCCGAACCGGGGGGCTGACGATCCGACGCTTCTGATGAAGCTTTACGACGGCACGATCATTCCGGCGAACCGTCATGCCGACGAGGCCGAGAAGGTGCGCCGGCGCGAGATGCTCTACGAGCCCTACCACGCCGCGATCGATGAGTTCGCGGATCGGCGGGACGACATTCTCTACCTCGCGATCCATTCCTTCACGCCGCGCCTCGTCGGGCGGCGGCCGAGACCCTGGCACATAACGGTGCTGCACGCGTGGGACGAGCGGCTGTCGCGCCCGCTGATCGACCGGTTGTGCGAAGAGCGTGACCTCGTCGTCGGCGAGAACGAGCCCTACCCCGGCCACCTGCCGGGCGACGCGGTCGATCGCCACGCGCTGCGCGCGGGCCGTCACAACGCGCTGATCGAGATCCGTCAGGACCTCATCGCGACTGAAAGCGGTCAACGCGAATGGGCCGAGCGGCTTGCGCCGATCCTCGAGGATGCCCGAAAGCGGCTGGAAGACTGACGAATCCTGCGCCCAGCGCTTGATGCGGGCGGGCGGGCGCAACATCTCTAGCGACAGACGCACCGAATGGAGGCTCTCATGGACGACCAGACCCGCACCGAACTGGAGGCCGCCGCCTTCCGCCGCCTGCGCCAGCACCTGATGGAAGAGCGGCCCGACGTGCAGAACATCGACCTGATGAACCTTGCCGGGTTCTGCCGGAATTGCCTCAGCCGCTGGTATCAGGAAGCCGCGAATGAGCGCGGCATCGATATGACGAAGGACGAGGGGCGCGAGATCTTCTACGGCATGCCCTATGACGACTGGAAGGCGCGCCAGCCCGAAGCCGACGCGGACAAGCAGACGGCCTTCGAGAAGAGCTTCGCCGAGAACGTCGCCCGCAAGATTTAGCCGCGCATCGGCTTCAGCGCCTCCGCCCAGCGGAGCAACTCGGCCAGCATGATCCCGGCGCCTTCCGACATCGGCTCGGTGGGCGTGAAGGTTTCGCCCTCGATATGCGTGGCGAAGAAGGGCAGCGGGACGGTCTTGGTCAGCGGCACCATGTCGACGTTCGCCAGCAGCGTGCGCAGCACCTGCGTCGCCCTCAGACCGCCGGACACACCGCCGTAGCTGACGATTCCGGCCGGCTTCTTCGACCATTCCTTCAGCAACGTCTGGACCGCGTTCACCACGACGGCGGGCGGAAAGTAGTTGTATTCGGGAATCACGAAGACGAAGGCGTCGGCGTCCGAGACGATGTTGCTCCAGCTTTTCGTGTGAGCGTGCTCATAGTTCTGCATCGCGGGGTGCGCGGCTTCATCGAGCAGCGGCAGGCCAACGTCGGCAAGGTCCACGAACTCGACATCGAAACCGTCGACGTCTCGCGCCAGACCCTCGATCCACCTGGTAACCGGCAGGCCCTTGCGACCGGGACGTGTGCTGCCGTGTATGATCTTCAGCTTGAGAGCCATCGGTGGGTCCTTTCCTTCGCCATCAGAAAGCCCCGAGGTAATCCCGGCCCCGTTACCTGCAAGAAGTAACCCCGATGTAATCACCCCCCCGTCGGAACACAGGGTTCGCGTCGCAGGTTGGTCGGAGAGGATAGAAAGGATCATCCCATGTTCATCCGCACCGCCACCGCCATCGCCTGCCTGTTGCCTGTCGCCGCCTTCGCTGCGGAGGCCGACGCTCCCGTGACCAGCGTGGACGGGGCCGAACTCGGCATCGTCCAGGTGATCGACACGCCCTCCGGCGTCGCCCATGTCATCATCAGCCTGACCGGCATCCCGGAGGGCGTGCATGGCATTCACCTACACGAGACCGGCGATTGCTCGGCCGAAGACTTTTCTTCTGCTGGTGGCCACATTGCCGGGGATGCCGAGCATGGCATCATGAGCGAGAACGGCCCGCATCCGGGGGATCTCCCGAATGCAACAGTCCAGGCCGACGGAACGCTTCAAGCGGAATATTTCCTGCCGGACTTCTCGGTCGAGGAATGGCTGGCCGACGATGACGGCGCCGCTTTCATCGTCCACGCCGGGTCCGACGATTATGAGAGCCAGCCCGCCGGGGACGCCGGGGACCGGTTCGCCTGCGGCGTCTTCGAACTCCAATGACACATTCCGCGCGACTCGGACGAGATTCGGGCAGATTCGGGGAGGCATCGTGCCGGAACTGCCCGGATTAACCCGCCATTAACCACGGTTAGCGCGTCAATCTCGGACTATTGGGGCAGCCGTCATCCTTTGGGAAACGACGGCTGCCCCAAGTTTGACACGATCCGCCACAATTCCGTATCTCATTGCTCGTGGGGGCGACGTCGGCAGGGCCGGCAACGCCAAGGGAATTGAAATGATGGACTTCGCACTGCGCCCCACCCTCCTCGGGACTCTCACAGACTTTGTGGCCGGTGCATTTGGTTCGTCCGACAGCGCGGAGCCTGCTCTGGTCCGCGGTTTCAACCCCGACCGCGAAACGCTTACCCTGACAATCGACGACGCCCGCGAAGGCGACGAAATCCGGTTCCGTGACAGCCGTCGCGGCTGCCGGATCGAGATGCAGGGCAAGGTCATCGCCATCATTGCCGGGGTGACCTCGTCCGAGCTCGACAGCAACTCCATCCGCTTCCGGAGCGCCTGACATGCTGGCGGTCTGGTTTCCGATGCTGATGATCTTCGCAACGCTCATTGTCCTGCCGGCCCTCACGATCGGGCTCAGGGCGACGAAACAGGCTGCCCCGCACCGCGTGCGGAGCAGCTGACCCGAATACATCCGGCCGGCGCGCGCGGTCGGGATGGTGGGGATGACGGGCCGTGGCGGCGACGCTGCGGCCCGTTGTCGTTCAGGTGGCGGCCTTGCGGCTTTCCTCGAGGTAGATTTCGCGCAGACGCTTCGCCACCGGTCCCGGCTCTCCGGTGCCGATCTTCTGGCCGTCCATCTCCACGACCGGCATCACGAAGGTCGATGCGGAGGTGATGAAGGCCTCGTCGGCGTTCTTCGCCTCTTCGAGGGTGAAGCCGCGCTCCTCCACTTTCATCTGCGCCTCGCGGGCGAAGCGCAGGACGGCGGCACGGGTGATTCCGTGCAGGATCTCGGTGCCGAGATCGCGCGTGATAATCGTACCGTCCTTGACGATATAGGCGTTGTTCGAGGTGCCCTCGGTCACCTTGCCGTCCTCGACCATCCACGCGTCGTCGGCACCGGCGGCCTTGGCCATCATCTTGCCCATGCTGGGATAGAGCAGTTGCACCGTCTTGATGTCGCGGCGGCCCCAGCGCTGATCCTCGATAGAGATCACCTTGATCCCGACCTTCGCGGCGGGGCTGTCGGCAAGGCCCGGCTTGTTTTGGGTGAACAGCACGATGGTCGGCTCGACGTCGGCGGCCGGGTAGGCGAAATCGCGGTCAGCGGGCGCGCCACGTGTGATCTGGAGGTAGATCATGCCATCTTCGATGGAGTTGATCTCGACCAGTTCGCGGTGGACCGCCAGAAGCTCGTCCTTGTCGACGGGCGCTTTCATGTCGAGCTCTCTCAACGACCGCTCGAGACGGGTGGCGTGACCGTCGAAGTCGATCAGCTTGCCGCCGAGCACACTGGTCACTTCGTAGACGCCGTCCGCGAACAGGAACCCGCGATCGAAGACAGAGACCTTCGCCTCCCCTTCCGGGACGAACTGACCGTTCACGTAGACCGTACGCATATGCGCCTCCATTCATTGGCTTGGATCGTGGTCTCCGAAAGCGGCGGTAGGGTCAAGCAGCCCTTGCGGAGGACCGCCGTGCACGGCGACCTGGTTCAGCCCTTCGGCTGGACCTGCTCCACCTCGCCCCCGGCCTCACGCCAGGCGGAGAACCCGCCCCCGACATGAGCGACGGGTGAGAGCCCCATGTCCTGCGCCGTCTTGGTGGCCAGCGCGGAACGCCAGCCGCTCGCGCAGTAGAAGACGAAGCGCTTCGGCTCCGCGAAGAGTGGCTTGTGGTAGGGGCTTTCCGGGTCGATCCAGAATTCCAGCATCCCGCGCGGACAATGGAACGCGCCGGGAATGCGGCCTTCCCGTTCCAGCTCGCGCCGGTCGCGCAGGTCGACGAAGCGGACGTCCGGGTCCTGCAGCGCGGCGATGGCGTCGGTTACCGGGAGCGTCTCGATCTCGGCCTCGGCCGCGTCGATCATCTGCCGGTAGCCGACCTTCATCTCAGGCGCCCACGTTGTGGCGTTCGATGTAGCTGCGCAGCTCTTCGGCCTCGTGCCGCGCTTCGCGGAGGCCATCCATCGCGGCGCGAAGCTCCGCCTCGGTCTGGGTGAGTTGGTTGGTGATCTCCGCCTCGCGCTGCTGGAGGTAGGTGATCGCCTGATCGCGGGTTTCTTCAGCTTCGTGCAGGGCCTGCGCCATGCGGTCGAGTTCGCCGATCTCTGCTTTCGTCACGCGGGTGAACCGGTTGATGAGCCAGGAGGCGAACCATCCGAGGCAGAACGCGATGAACAGGATGACCGCCGTCGCAACTATGAATTCAGTTCTATTCATCGTCCCCGTCTTGGTCGTCCGCGGCGGTGTCGTCTTCACCCTCCGCCGCGTCGCCGTCGTCCGTCGCCTCGTCCTCGACCTGTTCGAGGCCCGTGGGCTCTTCATCGCTACCCGGTTCGATCAGCCGGAATTCGATCCGGCGGTTCGCTTCCCGGCCCTCTGCGGTGTCATTATCCGCAATCGGGTCGACTTCGCCATAACCAACTGCATCGAAACTTGCCACCGGGACCCGGCGCACGCGCAGGGCGGCCAGAACGGCCTCGGCCCGGCGCTGGCTGAGTTCCTGGTTCATTTCCTCGCGACCCTGACTGTCGGTGTAGCCCGCGACCTCGACCCTGAGGTCGGGGCAGCGGCGCAGGATCTCGGCGATGTCGTCCACGACCGCCTGCGACTCGCCTGTGATGTCGTCAGACCCCGGTTCGAACGTGATCTTGCGGCCCGCGGAGACGACCCCGATCTGCTGGAGGCATTCCTCCGGCGTCGGAAGCGCCGCGATCGGATCGAGCGATTCCTCGTAGGTCACGTCGATCTCGAAGTCGGCGTCCTGTCCGAGCTTTTCGATCAGCATGCGGGAAATGTCGCCGCTTGCCTCCTGGTTGCCGCTGACGCCCCGCACATCGACCGAGTCCGGCTCGACCACGACGGACCCGTGCGACAGTTCCGACAGCGCCTGGATCCCGGCGAGCACGCGGACCGACCAGCCTTGCGGCAGTTCTTCGGCGATGCGCGTTCCCATCGTGATCTCGGAGCCGACGAAGCGGGCGCGGGCGTAGTTCTGGGCCGTCGTGTTCATCAGGTCGTCCTCGACCCGACCGCGAAGCTGGACCAGCCCCTCGGGGCTGCGCGTCGCGGTGAACTGCGGCGGGCCTTCCTCGCTGACATCCGGGGCGACGGGCAGCACGGCTTCCAGCGCGAAGACGTCGGGGAGGCTGTTCTCCAGTTCGCCCACGATGCGATCGAATTCGCCCTGCTCGGTCCCCTCGCGGGCGACAAGCAGCACGTCAGCGTCGGACACGGTAACGGTTCCGCCGCCGAGGTCGTTCACGGCGAGGATCGAGCGGGAGACGGCATCGCTCCAGCTGCGGGAGGGCGTGCCGAGGCCGAGGGGACAGTTGATCTCTCCCTCGAACCCGGCCGACGTGGCGGCGGCGGCGATGCGAGCCTGCGCGCGATCAGTGTCGGCGGCGCAGGCATCGAAGCGGGCACCGGAGTCGTCGAGGATGAACCGCGTCGTGAAGGGCGTGATGACCGGACGGGGCGCGCTGATCTCGATCGCGACCTCGACGCCCTGCGGCAACCGCTGGTTCAGCCGTGTTTCGAGTCGCGCCTTCGCTTCGGGAGAGTCGGCGTTGGCAATGATGTCGACATGTCCGGGCGTCACGGAGATCTTTGAGCGGGGCAGTAGCTCCAGCGCCGTCAGCGCATGTTCGAGCGCGCGATCCCAGCCTTCCGGCACCGGGTGATCCGCGGTCTCGAGCAGGTCGGTGACCGGCATGTCCTCGGCCGCGGCAGCGATCCGGGCGGCGACGTCCTCGCGGTCGGTGTTGGCGGGGACGAGGCCGATCAGGGAGATGCCGGAGTCGTTTCGCAGCATCTCGATCACGAACTCGGGCGGCTCGATCCGGTCGGGGTCGGCGACGGACATGTTGTCGATCACACGGCTCGCATCAACCTGTGTCCCGGCGATGGTGATGGAGCGGAAACGGACCGCCTCGCTCGGCGCCTCGCCTTCGAGGATCACCTGCAGGCCATCGCCAAGCACTTCGACCCAGGCCTGGCCCTCGTCCGTGAGCGCCTCCCGCACCGCGATGACCGAGCGGTCCTCCACAACGCTCACCGCTGCCCGGGCGCCGATCACCGACAATAGTGCGGCGAGGACGAAAGTTACGGCGACGGTGGCAATGCTCTTGAGGCGCATAGGGGATCAACTGGTCGTTTCAGGGTCCGGTATCATTATTCCCGCTGCCCCCTCGCTGCAATCAGACCAGCCCGGCGACGGCGAAAAACAGCACCGGGATCAGGCCGGCATTCCGGTTCGATCGAAACAGCGCCAACAGCCTGTCATTGTTGGTCGAATCGAAGCGGACGAGCTGCCACGTCAGGTGCCAGCCCATCGCCCAGCAGCCGCAGACGGCGATCACAAGACTGAGCACGCTGCGGTCGATCGTCGCGAGGATCGTGGCGAAGCTCAGGAGAATCACCGTACCCACGAGGAATCGCCGGAGCCACGTCGGAGCCGTGTCGCCGAACAGCCGGGCGGTGGATTTCACCCCGATCAGCGCGTCGTCCTCCGCATCCTGGTAGGCGTAGACGGTGTCGTAGAACAGCGTCCAGCAGATGCCGCCGATGTAGGCCACGACCGCAGGCCAGCCGAGATACCCGGTCGTCGCCGTGAAGGTCAGCAGCGCGCCCCAGTTGAAGGCGAGGCCGAGGAACACCTGCGGCCACCATGTGAAGCGCTTGGCGAAGGGATAGACCGCGACCGGCAGGATCGACAGGAAGCCGAGCAGGATCGCCGGCCAGTTGAAGGTCAGCAGGATCAGCAAGGCGACCAGCGACTGCGCCAGCATCCAGCCGAGCGCCATGCGCACCTTAACCTGCCCCGACGGAATCGGCCGCTTCGCCGTGCGCGACACAGATCCGTCGATGTCGCGGTCGGTGATGTCGTTCCAGGTGCAGCCCGCACCGCGCATCAGAACCGCTCCGATGGCGCAGCCGATCCCGATCCAGAGGTCGTATATCGTGAAGCTGCCCTTCTGCAGTGCGCCGAGGCCGAGCCCCCACCAACAGGGCAGCAGCAACAGCCACGTCCCGATCGGCCGGTCGATCCGGCTCAGGCGCAAGTAGGGCCGAAGCGCTGCGGGTGCCTTGTGGTCCACCCAGTTGCCCTTGACCGCGTCGGCGACGCTATCGTCTGGAACCGCCCTCTCGTCGGTCATATGGTCCACCCCATGTCCGATGTCCGGCTCTGTGTAGACCACCCCCTGCAGGAGGGGCAAACCATTCCGCTCTCGCGGGAGCAGGCGCATTATCTGTTTGGCGTCATGCGCTTAGCTGTGGGTGCGCAGATCATGCTGTTCAATTCCCGCGATGGCGAGTGGCGTGCGGAGGTCGCGGAGGCCGGCAAGCGTGGCGGGACGCTGGCGCTGGCGGAGCAGACCATGCCGCTGCGGATGCCCCCCGATGTCTGGATGATGTTCGCCCCGGTGAAGAAGGCTCGCACCGATTTCATCGTCGAAAAGGCGGTGGAAATGGGCGCCCGGCGCATCTGCCCGGTACAGACCGAATTCACCAACTCGGAACGGATTCGCCGTGATCGCCTGCAGGCCCACGCGACCGAAGCCGCCGAGCAGTGCGGAGCGACTTTCGTGCCGGAGGTCGACGATCTGGTCCGCCTCGACCGGCGGCTTGCCGACTGGCCCGGCGACCGGCGGCTGATGTTCTGCGACGAGGCGATGGATGGCGATGCCGGCCTGCCCGAAGCCGCTCCCGGTCCCTGGGCGATCCTGATCGGGCCGGAGGGCGGCTTTTCCGAGCGTGAACGGGCGAGCCTGCGCGGCGCGGCCTTCGCGGTGCCGGTCAGCCTTGGCCCCCGGATCCTGCGGGCCGACACGGCCTCTGTCGCGGCGATGACGCTCTGGCAGTCGAAACTTGGAGACTGGCAATGAGACGCGTGACGACCGTGGACCTTCCTGCTGTCGAGGCGTTCCTGCGCACACGGCTGCCACTTGCGATGTTCCAGCTGTCGAACCTCGACCGGTTCGGGCTCGACGGCGACCACGCCTACGCGCCCCGGATGTGGGTGGCCGAGCGGGACGGACAGGTGTCCGACGTGCTCACTGTCGCGACGAACGGGACGGTCATGCCCGCTCTCACGTCTGGCGACTGGCAGGCGGCGGCAGAGGTTCTGGACGGTATGGAGATCACCGCCGTGCTCGGCCCGGCGCAGGAAGCGCGTCCGATGATGAAAGCCGCCGGCCTTGATGGCGGCGAGACCGCGATCGACAACGACGAACCGCAGTTCGCGCTGGACCTCGCGCAACTGGTGATTCCGGATGGGCCGGGCACCCTTCGTCCGCTGGCGGCCGCCGACCGGGACCAGATGATCCGCTGGCGCGCGGATTACGAGATCGAAGCACTCGGCTCCGACGCCGAGACAGCCGAGGTCGAGGGCCGGGCGTCCTATGAGGGCTACATCGCCGCCGGGTCCCACCGGGTCCTGATGGAGGGCGGCACCGCGCTCGCCACCACCGGCTTCAACGCGCGGCTGCCCGACGCGGTGCAGATCGGCGGCGTCTACACCCCGCCCGAGTTGCGCCGCAAGGGTCACGCCCGCCGCGCTGTCGCGCTCCACCTCGAGGAAGCCCGCGACGGTGGTGCGACGGAAGCCACGCTTTTCGCGGCGAGCGAGAACGCCGCACGCGCGTACATTGCGCTCGGTTTCGAGCGAATCGGCGACTGGACCCTCTGCCTCTACCGGACGCCGCAGGTGGCCCGTGCGTGACCTGATCCGCCCGGAAGTCCGCACCGTCCTGCGCAAATGGAGCGAGGTGATCCTCGCCGGCCTGATCGCGCTGGTCGGCCTCTGGTGGGGCCTCGGCAGCTTCGGCATCGTCCGCTGGATCGGCTGGACGCTGGTCGTGGTCGGCGCGGGACTGGCGGTTGCCGCGCTCCAGCGGATGCGGTTCGCCCAAGGCGGCGGCGGTGCCGGAATCGTGACGATCGACGAACGTCGCGTCGTCTATTACGGCCCGTTCGACGGAGGCGTCGCCGACTTCGACCTGCTCTCGCGGCTGGAGCTCGACCCGGGCGCGAGCGGCGAAGCCTCGTGGCGCCTGACCTCCGAGACCGGTGAAACACTTGCGATTCCGGTCAATGCCGAAGGTGCTGACGGGCTGTTCGACCTGTTCGCCGCGCTCCCCGGCATCCACACCGAAGAGATGCTGGAGGCGCTGCGCAACCGCCCCGACAGGAGCGTGGTCGTCTGGGAGGCGCCGCAACGTCGGTTGCATTGATGCGCAGCCTCCGGCACGTCGCCGCACATTGACACCTGCCGCGCGTGACGCCACGAGAGAACCGCTCGTAACGGCAAATCAACGGAGCCCTCGTCCATGTCGATACCTCAGTCCGGCGGCGGCCCGATCGAAAGCCGCGACCAGCTTGCCGCCTATCTCGAAGCCGGCTGCCGGCCCAAGGAAGACTGGCGCATCGGCACCGAGCACGAGAAGTTCGGCTACTGCCGCGACAGCCTCCTGCCCCTGCCCTACGACGGCGAGCGGTCTATTCATGCCGTGCTCCAGGGCCTGCGCGACGCCTACGGCTGGCTCCCGGTGGAAGAGGCCGGCAAGCTCATCGGTCTCGAGAAGGACGGCGCAAACGTCAGCCTCGAACCCGGCGGCGCGCTGGAACTGTCGGGGGCTCCGCTCGAGACGATCCACCAGACCTGCGACGAGGTGAACAACCACCTGCGCGAGGTAAAGGACATCGCCGACAAGATCGGCGTCGGCTTCATCGGTCTCGGCGCCGCGCCGGACTGGACGCACGAGCAGATGCCGCTGATGCCGAAGGGCCGCTACAAGCTGATGGACGCCTACATGCAGCGCGTCGGCACGACCGGCCGGATCATGATGCGGCGCACCTGCACGGTGCAGGTGAACCTCGATTTCGGCTCCGAGGCGGACATGGTGAAGAAATTCCGTGTCGCGCTCGCACTGCAGCCTGTCGCGACGGCGCTGTTCGCCAATTCGCCCTTCTTCGAAGGCAAGGTGAACGGGCTGAAGAGCTTCCGCTCGCGCGTCTGGCGCGATCTCGACGCCGACCGGACGGGTATGCTTCCCTTCGTGTTCGAGGACGGCTTCGGGTTCGAGCGTTACGTCGACTACGCGCTCGATGTGCCGATGTATTTCGTCTATCGCGACGGCGAGTATGTCGATGCGCTCGGCCAGTCGTTCCGCGACTTCCTGAAGGGCGAGCTGCCGGCGCTGCCGGGAGAAATTCCGACGCTCAGCGACTGGGCCGATCACCTGACGACGATTTTCCCCGAGGCCCGGCTGAAGAAGTTCATCGAGATGCGCGGCGCGGACGGTGGCCCGTGGCGCCGGCTCTGCGCCCTGCCCGCGCTGTGGGTTGGCCTGCTCTACGATCAGGGCTCGCTCGACGCGGCATGGGACCTCGCCAAGGACTGGGACGCCGAGACGCGCGAAGCGTGGCGGGTCGAAGCTTCGATCGGCGGGCTCGACGCGGAAGTCGGGGGCGTGAAGATGAAGGACCTCGCGACCGAGGTCGTCGCCATCGCGCGCGAAGGTTTGAAACGCCGGGCACGTCCCGGGCTGGGCGGCATGGTCGCGGACGAGCGTCACTTCCTCCACGCGCTCGAGGACAGCCTCGAGACCGGGCAGACGCAGGCGGACGAGTTGCTGGCGCTCTACCACGGCGAGTGGAACGGCGACCTGAGCCGCATCTACCCGGAATTCAGCTACTAGGCCGCCACCGAGGTCAGGCTTTCGCTACTTTCTGCCCTGCGCCGCCTCGCGCAGGGTGCTTCCACGTGAAATTTCCAATGCGTGGAGCACAAGATGCGCGATTTTTTCATCAACGCCTTTGAAAAGCTGGTGGGCGTTCTCGTCATTCTCATGATCATCGGGGTGGTGCTGGCGACAGCCGGAGCGGCGACGGGCATGTATTCGCAAATGCCGGGCGCGCCGTCGCCGATCATCGCCGCGATCATGGTGTTCGTCGGTGGCAGCCTCTACGTGATCCTGTTCGCAGGGCTGATGTATCTCGGGCTCGGCATCTACCAGAACACCCGCCGGACCGCCGAGGCGCTCGCCAAGGGCCCGCTCTGAGCGGCGGCGCAGGCAAGCCCGAACATTGCGGCAAGGCCCGATCTTGGGCCTTGCCCTTCCCGTCAGTCGAAAGTCCCGGCGACCCGGCCGAGCAGCATGAACGCCCGTGACGTACGAGTGTCCGACAGGGCGACGACTTCCTCGTCGCTCGCTTCCTTTTCGAACGTGACGAGCGCCTGATCGAACTTGCGCAGGAAGTGGTGCGCGGCATCGCGGAAGATCGTGTCCTCCCGCATCCGCCCGGCCGTAAGCGCGAGGCTCGACCTGTCGCGCACGCCGCCCAGCGCCGCGATGGCGCGGCCGCGCTCACCGTTGGCGAAGCGCCGCCAGACTTCGGGCCGGGCCAGATCCGGATGCAGGTCATCCATGTAGATGCCGTCCTGGCTGAGCAGGGTCAGAACGTCCTGGCTGCTGCGGATCAGCTGGCGGGCATTACGGTCCTTCAATGCCGCACGCAGCGCCGCGAAGCCGGCCTCGTCCCGTTCGTTGTCGGGAAAGTTCAGCGCCCGGATCAGGTCGCCGCGCGGCAGGTCCGGGCCGGGGTCCTCGGCCGTGCCGCCGAAGGCGAGGCTCGGCTGTTCTTCCGCCGGCGGGCGTTCGGAGATTCTCGCTGGCGGTACCGTCCGGCGCTGTTGCGTGCGGGCGGTGGCGAAGGTCGCGACCGCCGGCTCCGACTTGACGGCGGCCTGCGCGATCTCGGTCAGGCGACGCTCGATCGACTGGTCGAGCGTCCCGCTGCCACGTTGACGGTCCTCGATATATGACTTTCGCAGCGCGTCGATTGCTGCCTGAAGGCGGGCACTTTCCTCGCGCATGATGCGGCTCGACCGCATGGCAGAGGCACCGACCCAGATCATCGCAACCGGCAGGAAGATCGCCATAAGCGTGAGGACGAAGCGCAGCGGATCGCTGCCCTCCCCTGACGGGGCGAGCATGAAAAACCCGGCGACGACCGCGATCCAGAGCAGGCTCAGCAGGATCGCGCCCAGTTCGACGGGCGTCACGCTGCCGCCGTCCGGCCCGGTGGAGGCCGCAAGGGGGCTGCGATCCGATTTGGTTTGCTCATTCATGCCGAGCAAGCCCTTTCCCGAACGGGATGTCAGACGTAGGACACCTTGAGGATCTCGTAGGCGCGATCACCACCCGGCGTCCGGACTTCCACGCTATCACCCTCTTCCTTGCCTATCAGGGCACGGGCGAGCGGCGATTTCATGTTCAGCTTGCCGTTCTCGATGTCGGCCTCGTACTCGCCGACGATCTGGTAGGTCCGCTCTTCGTCGGTGTCCTCGTCGACCAGCTCGACGGTCGCGCCGAACTTGACCGGGCCGGACATGCGCGTGACCTCGATCACGTCGGCAAGCGACATCACACCTTCGAGCTCCTTTATGCGCCCTTCGATGAACGACTGCTTTTCCTTGGCGGAATGGTACTCGGCGTTCTCGCTGAGGTCGCCGTGCTCACGCGCTTCGGAGATCGCCCGGATGATCTCCGGACGTTCGACCGATTTCAGGTGCTTCAGCTCTGCATCCAGCTTCGTGAAGCCGGCACGGGTCAGCGGTATCTTTTCCATGATGCGCTATGCTCGCAGTCGGAGTGGACGTTCAATCGGACGTTCATAACGTGGTCCGCGCCGGGAGTGTCAAGTGCAGGGACCGCTCTTTCGCGACGTGAGGGTGGGACGCCCGGTCGCGATTGCGCCGGTGAAGCGTGTTCTGTAACCGTGATCCGCAATTATCTTGCGCCGGAAAGCGAAAGGGCACCCGATGGCCGAAATCGAACGCGAGACGATGGAATTCGACGTGGTGATCGTCGGTGCGGGGCCTGCTGGCCTGTCCGCCGCGATCCGGCTCAAGCAGCTCGACGCCGACCTCAATGTCGTCGTGCTGGAGAAGGGCTCAGAGGTCGGGGCGCACATCCTGTCGGGCGCCGTGCTCGATCCCTGCGCGCTGAACGAGCTGATCCCCGACTGGCAGGAAAAGGGCGCGCCGATCACTGTCCCGGTGAAGCGCGACCAGTTCTACATCTTGGGCGAAGCCGGCGCCGCGCGGGTGCCGAACATCGCCATGCCGCCGCTGATGAACAACCACGGCAACTACATCGTCTCGATGGGCAACGTCTGCCGCTGGATGGCCGAGCAGGCCGAGGAGCTCGGCGTCGAGATCTTCCCCGGCTTCGCCTGCTCCGAGCTGGTGTTCGACGAGTCCGGCACCGTGAAAGGTGTCGTCGCCGGTGTCATGGGCCTGAACCCCGACGGCACGCCGGGCCCGAACTACGAGCCGGGGATGGAGCTGCACGGCAAGTATGTCTTCCTGTCCGAAGGCGTGCGCGGGAGCCTGTCGAAACAGGTGATCGAAAAGTACGACCTCGCCGCCGGATCCGAGCCGCAGAAATACGGTCTCGGCATGAAGGAAATCTGGGAGATCGACCCGGAGAAGCACCGCGAAGGCACCGTGACGCACACGATGGGCTGGCCGCTCGGCGGCAATGCCGGCGGCGGCTCCTTCATCTATCACCTTGACAACAATCAGGTTTACGTCGGCTTCGTCGTCCATCTGAACTACAAGAATCCCTACCTGTTCCCCTACATGGAATTCCAGCGGTTCAAGCATCACCCGATGGTCGCCGAGCTGCTGAAGGGCGGCAAGCGCGTCGCCTACGGTGCCCGCGCGATCACGGAGGGTGGCTGGCAGTCCATCCCGCAGACCGCCTTCCCCGGCGGCGTCCTGCTCGGCTGTTCCGCGGGGCTGGTGAACGTTCCCCGCATCAAGGGCAACCACAATGCGATGTACTCGGGCATCCATGCCGCCGAAGCCGCCGTTGAGGCGCTGAAGGCAGGGCGTGAGAGCGATGTGCTCACCGAATACGACACCGCCCTGAAGTCCGGGCCGGTCGCCGCCGACCTGAAGAAGGTACGCAACGTGAAGCCGTTCTGGTCGAAGTACGGCCTGACCGCGTCTCTCGCGCTTGGCGGGGTCGACATGTGGGTGAACAACCTCTTCGGCTTCTCGCCCTTCGGCACGCAGAAACACGGCAAGTCCGACGCGGCCGCGACGGAGCCGGCGGCCAGTCACAAGCCGATCGACTATCCCAAGCCCGACGGCGTCCTGTCCTTCGACCGGCTGACCAACGTGAGCTTCTCGATGACGAACCACGAGGAAAGCCAGCCGTCGCACCTCAAACTCAAGGACCCGGCGATTCCGGTGGCGAAAAACCTGCCCGAATACGCGGGCCCCTCGGCGAGATATTGCCCGGCCGGCGTGTATGAATTCGTCGGTGAAGGGGCGGACACGAAGTTCCAGATCAACTTCCAGAACTGCGTTCACTGCAAGACCTGCGACATCAAGGATCCCGCGCAGAATATCGTCTGGACCACGCCGCAGGGCGGAGACGGACCAAACTATCCCAATATGTAGGCAGTTGGGCGCCGGCAGCGCCCAACCTGTGCATCAATCCGCCTCCGGTAGAATTGTGAACACCGGACGGATTGATGCGCTCGCGACTGTTCGTCTAACCTCGCCTGACAGGACAAGAACGGGACAGTGACGTGAGAAAGAGCAGCCTTTGGGGCACGGCCATGGCCGTCGTGCTCAGCCTCTCGACGACTTACACCGCCACCGCTGAAGGAAACTCGGGGGCCTACCTCGCGGGGCAGCACGCCGCGCATGAGGGGGACTTCCGCTCGGCGGCCCGGTATTTCACGACTGCCCACCAACATGACCGGGACAATCCGTACCTGATCGAGAATGCGATCGCCGCGCTCGCCGCGCTTGGCGACTTCGATCAGGCGGCCGAACTGTCCGTTACCGCGCGCGACCTTGGCGTCTCGAGCCAGATCGCCAACATGGTCACGCTGACCGCCGCCGCGAAGGCGGGCAACTGGGACGCGATCTTCACCGCGATCGAGAACGGCCAGAGCGTCGGGCCGCTGGTCGACGGGCTGGTGCAGGCCTGGGCCTTCATCGGCAAGGGTGAGGCGGGCAATGCCGCCGACGCCTTCGACGCCGTCGCGGCTTCGCCGGGCCTCCGCTACTTCGGCATGTATCACAAGGCGCTTGGCTATGCCGTCACCGGCGACTTCGAATCGGCGGAAGGCGTTCTCTCGCTCTCGCCCGAGCAGGGGATGCAGCGCACGCGGCGGTCCACCATCTTGCGCGCCGAAGTGTTGAGCCACCTTGGCCGCAACGGAGAAGCGATCCAGCTGATCGACGCCAGCTTCGGCGCCAGCATCGATCCCGGCCTGACCTTGCTTCGCGACGCGCTGGAGAAGGGCGACGCCGTGCCGCTGTCGATCGCCGCCGACCCGAAGGAAGGTTTCGCGGAGGTCTTCTTTTCCGTCGCCAGCGCCGTCGATGGCGAGGTCGCCGACAGCTATACGCTGCTCTACACCCGCGTCGCGCAGTTCATGTCGCCGAACCACGACGAGGCGACGCTGAAGTCGGCGGAGCTTCTGGAACGGCTCGACCGGTTTCAGCTTGCCAGCGAAGCCTACGACAGCGTGCCGGAGACGAGCCCCGCGTTCCTCGCGGCGGAGCTTGGCCGCGCCAGCGCCCTGCGTGAGGCCGGCGACCAGGAAGAAGCGGTGGTCGTGCTTCAGGCACTGGTCGAAGAGCACAACACGGCGATGGTGCAGGCCTCGCTCGGCGATGTGCTCCGCCAACTTGGCCGCTACGATGAATCGAACGAAGCCTATACACAGGCCCTCGCCCTCAGTGATGAGAACAGCCCGTCCCGCTGGTTCGTGCATTACACCCGCGGCATCACGTATGAGCGGCTCGGCCAGTGGGAACAGGCGGAGGCCGACTTCCGCACGGCGCTCGAACTTGAGCCGGGTCAACCGCAGGTCCTGAACTACCTCGGCTATTCGCTGGTCGAGAACGACAGCAACCTCGACGAAGCGCTCGACATGATCCGCACCGCCGCCGAGGCGCGTCCCGAGAACGGGTCGATTGCCGACAGCCTGGGATGGGTGCTCTACCGCCTCGGCCGTTACGACGAAGCGGTGGTCGAGCTGGAACGCGCGGCGGAGCTCGATCCGATGCACGCGGTGATCATCGATCACCTCGGCGACGCCTACTGGGCCGTCGGTCGCAAGACCGAAGCACATTTCATGTGGCGGCGCGCCTTCTCCTTCAAGCCGGAGGACGACGTCGCGGCGCGCATTCAAGACAAGCTTGAACATGGACTCGATGTCGTGCTCGAACGCGAGGGTACGACACTGATCCGAGTGGCCCATGGCGATAGCCAATAGACCGGGTGATCCCCTCCGGATTACCGCCCCTGCCAAGGTAAACCTCACGCTGCACGTCACCGGGCAGCGTGCGGGTGGCTATCACGACCTCGACAGCCTCGTCGCCTTCGCCGGCATCGGGGACGAGATCACTGCGCGCCCGTCGACGGACCTGAGCATCCATGTCACCGGTCAGTTCGCGGAAGGTGTCCCGGCGGACGAGACGAACCTCGTCTACCGCGCCGCGGAAGCCTACCGGGAGCGCCACCAGGTCGCTGTCGGCGCAGCGCTGACCCTCGACAAGGTGCTGCCGCATGCCGCCGGCCTGGGCAGCGGATCCTCCGATGCCGCCGTAACGTTGCAGCTCCTGTCGAAACTCTGGTCCGTGCCGCCGCTGGAACATGGCGACCCGATCCTCGCCTCGCTCGGCGCGGATGTGCCGGTCTGTTATGCCGGCCCTGCCCCGCTCAGGATGAGCGGGATCGGCGATCGCCTGTCCTACCTGCCGAAGCTGCCCGATTTCGCGCTCGTCCTTGTCAATCCGCGAGTCAGCGTGCCGACGGCGGAGTGCTTCGAAGCGATGGAAAAGCGGAACAATCCCGAGATGGACGCCGTGCCGCACGACCTAGATTTCGACGGTCTGTGCGAATGGCTGAACCGTCAGCGTAACGACATGACCGCCGCCGCGACCGGAATCGCGCCCGAGATCGGCACCGCGCTGGATCGGCTGCGCCGCCAGCCACTTGTGAAATACGCCACGATGTCCGGGTCCGGCGCGACCTGCGTCGGCGTGGTCAAGGACATGGACCACGCCCGCCGCGCCGCGCGCGCGATGCAGGTGGCCGAGATGAGCTGGTGGGTCGCCCCGGCGCCGGTGCTCAGCTGATCCGGGCCACGACGTAGTCGGCCAGGTCGGCGAGCATGACCTTAAGTTCGCTGTCGGGCAGCACGGCCAGTGCCTCTTTCGCCCGCTGCGACCATGCGATCGCCTCAGACCGAGTCGCTTCCAATGCTCCGTGCTTGCCAAGCAGACCGATGGCCGTCTCAAGGTCGCCGTCTTCCTGCTTGCCACGCTCGATCGTGCGCTGCCAGAAGGCCCGTTCCTCGTCGTCGGCGGCGGCCACCGCCTTGATCACCGGCAGCGTGATCTTCCGCTCACGGAAGTCGTCGCCGACGTTCTTGCCGGTCGCATCCGTGCCCCAGTAGTCGAGCAGGTCGTCGACGATCTGGAAGGAAATGCCGAGCGCGTCGCCGTAGTCCCGCAGCGCCGTCACCGTCGCCTCGTCCTGCCCGGCGATCACGCCCCCGACTTCGGTCGCGGCAGAGAACAGCGCGGCGGTCTTGCCGCGGATCACGCGCAGGTAGATCTCTTCGCTGGTCGACAGGTTCCGGGCAGCGGTGAGCTGCAGAACCTCGCCCTCGGAGATCGTCGCGGACGCGGCGCTGAGGATGCGCAGCACCTCGAGGTTGCCGCACTCGACCATCAACAGGAACGATCCCGCGAACAGGTAATCCCCGACGAGGACCGAGCTCTTGTTGTCCCACAGCAGGTTCGCCGTCGGGCGACCGCGCCGCTGCGCGCTCTCGTCGACCACGTCGTCATGCAGCAGCGTCGCGGTGTGGATGAACTCCACCGTCGCGGCGAGGTGGATATGATATGGCCCGTCGTAGCCACAGAGCCGGGCCGCCGCGAGCGTCAGCATCGGGCGCAGGCGCTTGCCGCCGGCCTCGACAAGGTGGGCGGTGACTTCGGGAATGCGCGGCGCATGTTCCGACGCCATCCGCTCCCGGATCAGCGCGTTGACCGCCGTCAACTCTTCCGACAGTGCGTCTGCGAGCCGCTCGTGGGGCTTGCTGGCGGCATGATCGAGGCTCATGATTTTCCTCGTGATAGACTTCGGCGCCTCGGCACATTAGGTCAGATCGAATGAAAGAACTGCTCCGCAGCAACGATCCGACCGTAATTGCCTTCGCCAAGGCCTTGCTTGGCGGCGAGGGTATAGACTGCTTCGAGATGGACGTAAACATGAGCGTCCTCGAGGGATCCATCGGCATTTTGCCACGGCGGCTGATGGTCGCGTCCGCGGACTACGACCGCGCCGCACGTGCCATGCGGGACAATGACATCGAGCTTTGAACCGGCTCCGGAGGTGCCGCTGACCTGCGACGCCTTCCTGGGCGGCCGACTGAGGATCTGGCAGCCCGCGCAGGGATACAGGGCCGGTGTGGACCCCATCCTACTCGCCGCCGCGGTGCGCGCCCTGCCCGGCCAGTCCGTACTGGAGCTTGGCTGTGGCGTGGGTACCGCCATCCTCGCCCTTGCCAGCCGTATACCCGGCGCCCGCTGCGATGCGCTCGAGATCCAGCCTTTCTATGCCGATCTGGCCCGGCGCAACGCGGTCGAGAACGGTCTGGCGCTGAACGTGGCGGTCGGCGACGTCGCGCAGCCGCCGGTCGAGGTTCGGTCCCACAGCTACGACCAGGTCCTGATGAACCCGCCCTATTTCGAGAGCCGCTTCGGCACCGGGTCGGCGGATACCGGCAGGGACGTCGCGCTGCGCGGTCCAGCCCCGATGGCCGCGTGGATCGAGACGGCGGTGCGCCGCCTGTCGCCGAAAGGTGAACTGACACTCATCCAGCGAATCGAACGTCTGCCGGAAACGCTTGCCGCACTGGACAGCCGGATGGGGCGGGTGCAGGTCCTGCCGCTCGCCGCGCGGGCCGACAGGGCGCCGCATCTCTTTATTCTGAAGGCCCGGAAAGGTGCGCGGACGCCGTTCGAGCTTTGCCCGCCGCTCGTCATGCATGACGGTGCGCGCCACCTTCAGGATGGTGACGACTACCGCCCCGAAATCCGCGCGGTCCTGCGCGAAGGGGCAGAATTGTCTTTTCCACATTAATGTTTCGGCAAGGATTGGATGATTATCCTCGGCGATGCGCGGTGCGCTGCCGTGCAGCGTGACAGATTCATGAAACTGTGCTGCACTGGCAATGCTACCAGCAACAGCCCCATTGAGGAGACGCCCATGAGCTTGAGTTCTCACCTTGTCGAGCTGAAGAAGAAGCACCAGACCCTCTCGGACGCCGTGGAAGCGGCGCAGAGAAGCCCCTCCACAGACGATCTCGAAGTTGCGACGCTGAAGAAACAGAAGCTCCAGATCAAGGAACAGATCCAGAGGCTTTCCGCCTGACTTCCTGATCTTCGGAACAGCTGTCGAGGCCGCCCTGGCGGCCTCGGCCCAGTTGCCCGGACCATTCCTCACATCATCGACCGATCCGGCAGCCTTGCACCTGATGCAATGACGGGCTGCAGCATGAGCGTTTGCTGCATTGCAGCGTCAGGCGCATATTGCGGCGAGGGAGGCGACCACAGACAGGAATGAGCCCATGTTCGAGACAGTCACCGACGCCCGCACCCGCAATGCGATCCGTGCCGCGCACCAGGCCCGTGGCCAGATGATACGCGACACGGTTACTCGCATCTTCAGCCGCCGGAAGTAACCTCAGACCAAGTACTGGCCACCGTTCGCGGTCAGGGTCGAGCCGGTGATGAAGCCGGCATCCTCAGACGCGAGGAAGACCACGCAGCGCGCAACCTCTTCCGCCTCGCCGAGGCGGCCGACCGGAATCGCGGGCAGGATCACCTCGTTCATCACCTTTTCAGGAATCGTGCTCATCATCTCGGTGTTGATGTAACCCGGTGCGATGACGTTCACGGTGATCCCGGCCCGTGCGCCCTCCTGCGCGAGCGCCTTGGTAAAGCCGATGTCGCCGGCCTTCGCGGCGGCGTAGTTGGCCTGCGCGAACTGGCCCTTCTGACCGTTGATCGACGAGATGCTGATGACGCGCCCGAACTTGCGCTCGCGCATACCGGGCCAGACGTTGTGCGTCATGTTGAAGAGCCCGCTGAGGTTGGTGTCGATCACCTCGGTCCACTGCTGCGGCGTCATCCGATGGAACGGTGCGTCGCGAGTGATGCCGGCATTGTTGACCAGAACCTCGACCGGGCCCATCGCCTCCTCGACTTCGGCGATGCCGGCCTTGCAGGCCTCGTAGTCCGAAACGTCCCACTTGAACGTGCGGATCCCGGTTTCGTCCGTGAAGGCCCTCGCCTTCTCGTCGTTGCCCGCGTAGGTCGCCGCGACGTCGTATCCCGCCTCCTTCAGCGCCTTGCTGATTGCTGCGCCGATGCCGCGGCTGCCCCCGGTAACGAGTGCGGTGCGTGCCATGTTGTCTCCTCCCATGGTCCGGATTTCAGTATCCGTTTTCCTTCAGAAATCGCCGGCCATCCTCCACACCGGCGTCCCAAGTGTCGCGCAGTTTCTGCGGATCCGTGAAGTCTATCTTGTCGGCCGGTGTCTCGGCCCCCGGTTGGATGTAGAAACGCCCCTCCACGGGCTCCAGCCCATCGTAGACGCGGGTCAGCATCACGAGGGTTTCGCCCTCGTGCGGATCAGGCATCGGCGCCTGGTCCGACATGCCGCCGTCGATCACGGGCTTGCCGTTCCAGAGCGGCGGCTCGAAGACAGGCGGGATCGTTGCGGCGGCGCAGACGAGATCAAGCAGCGTCCCGTCGCGGGCCGCCTGGTTCGCATTCACGAAGGTTGTGGTGACACCGAACTTCTCCGCCCAAGAGAAATGGGGCGAACCGACAGAGTGCAATTCCGCCTCGTAGGCGACCGCCGCGGCGCTGCCGGACCACTTCGGTGCCTTGTGAACCGGCGGGTGACCGATGAGGATCTGTGCCGGGCGCCCTTCAGCCACGTCGCGCAGGACGTGGTCGTCGATGACCTGCGCCATCGCTTCGCGATACATGCGCTGGTGCGGGGTCAGCCCGTCCTCGCCCATGGAGTCCCAGGCGATGTTGGTGTCCCGATCCGCGAACCGGTCGCACATCACGTCCAGCACCTGAGGCCCACGGCGCGACATGAAGCCGACCAGCGTCATCGCTCCGCCCGAAACGCCGGCCAGGCGATCGGGCTCGAGCCCAATCACATCGCGCACCTCGTCGAGGAAACCGCCCTGCCAGAAACAGCGCAGCCCCCCGCCGGAGAAGACGAGCTGATCGAAGCGGGGGAGTGTTCCGGCCATGGCGAACTTCCGGCGGGTCTGAAACCCGCCGGTCCTTGGGTCATCTATCCGGGCTCAGGGACGCTCGAGACACATGGCGACGCCCATGCCGCCGCCGATGCAGAGCGTGGCGAGGCCCTTCTTCGCACCGCGCCGCTTCATCTCGAACAGCAGGGTGTTGAGGACGCGCGCGCCCGAGGCCCCGATCGGGTGACCGATGGCGATTGCGCCGCCGTTGACGTTCACGATGGACGGGTCCCAGCCCATGTCCTTGTTCACGGCACAGGCCTGCGCTGCGAACGCCTCGTTCGCTTCGACGAGGTCGAGGTCGTCGACGGACCAGCCCGCCTTTTCCAGCGCCTTGCGGCTCGCCGGGATCGGGCCGGTGCCCATGATCGACGGGTCGAGGCCGGCCGTCGCGTAGGATGCAATCCGGGCCAGCGGTTCGATCCCGCGCTTCTCGGCCTCGTCGGCGGACATCAGCAGTGCACCGGCGGCGCCGTCATTGATGCCGGACGCGTTGGCGGCGGTAACCGTTCCGTCCTTCGTGAAGGCCGGGCGCAGCTTCTGCATCCCTTCGATGGTCGCGCCGTGGCGGATATACTCGTCTTTGTCGACGACCGTGTCGCCCTTGCGGCCCTTGATCGTGTAGGCGATGACCTCGTCGTCGAACTTGCCGGCGTTCTGCGCGGCCTCGGCCTTGTTCTGAGAGGCGAGGGCGAATTCGTCCTGCTGTTCGCGGGTGATCTGCCACTGCTCGGCCACGTTCTCCGCCGTCTGGCCCATGTGGTAACCGTTGAAGGCGTCCCACAGGCCGTCGCGGATCATCGTGTCGATGTAGGTGACGTCGCCCATCTTGTGGCCTTGCCGCAGGTTCTGGGCGTGGACCGACATGGACATGTTTTCTTGACCGCCGGCGGCCACGACCGAGGCATCGCCGAGCATGATGTGCTGCGCGCCCAGCGCCACGGCGCGGAGGCCGGAGCCGCAGACCTGGTTGATGCCCCAGGCGGCGCTTTCCTTCGGCAGACCGGCGTTGATGTGGGCCTGACGCGCCGGGTTCTGGCCCTGCGCGGCGGTCAGGACCTGGCCGAGGATCGTCTCGGAGACGTCGGCCTTGTCGATCCCGGCGCGGGCGACGAGCGCCTCAAGTACGGCGGCGCCAAGATCATGCGCGGGGGTATTGGCGAAGCTGCCACCGAAGCTCCCCACGGCGGTCCGGGCGGCGGACGCGATGACGACGTTGGTCATTGAAGTCTCCTCTGCACTTGTGCCGGAGGGGACGTGACGTGCGCCCAAGGGCGGGCCACCCTCCCGCTGTCTGAGGTTCTTGTTAGGGGCTCCGACCTGTCTTCACAACGCGATTCGCGGTGAAGGCACCGTTCCGCCGCCGCTAAAGGGAGAAGCGGGGCGTGCCGATCCAGTACCCCTGCAGGCAATCCATACCGGCCGATCGGAGCCATCCCGCCTCCTCCTCCTTCTCGACGCCGGTGGCGACGGCGAACATGTCGAATTGATGTGCGATGGACAGAAGTGCCTGCACCATGACCTGGTTGTCTGCATCGCGGTGGATGTTGGCGGTGAAGCTGCGGTCCAGTTTCACGAGGTCGAAGTAGAAGCGTTTCAGGTGTCGGAAGGATGTCGCGCCGGACCCGAACTCATCCAGCGCGAAGGCGACGCCGCGCGGCTGCATCTCCTCCATGAAGCGCAGGACCAGTTCCGGCAAAAGCATCGCGGACCGTTCGGTAAGCTCCAAGATCAGCCGCTCGCCAAGCATCGGGTGGCTCGACAGGTTGTCCTCGAGCGTGCGCCGCCAGGCCCGGTCGCCGAGCGACCGCGCGGAAACGTTGACGGAGAGCCGCATCCCGCCGTTCTCCCGCAGCATGTCGAAGGCGAGACGCAGTGCGAGCGTGTCGAGGTCGCGCCCGATCTCCGTCTCTTCGACCGCGTCGATGAAGGCGGCGGCGGGCAGCAATCGGCCGCTGTGATCCTTCAGGCGGATCAGCCCTTCGTAGAAGGCCGTCGCCTCATCCTCCCGTCGCTTGACGGGCTGATAGGTCAGCGCGCAATTGCCCGCCGCGATCGCGGCCGTCACCATCCGGGGCGTATCGAACTCCCGCCAGCCGAGGGCGAAGCTCAACGGATCGGGCGCCTCTCGCGCGACTGAAGTGTCTTCGAATTCGATCATGTCCGGGCCTCCGACCTGTTCTGGCAGACTGGCCTCTCTCCGACTAATCTCCGGTTAAGGTTCGAGTTTTAGGAGTCTCCATATGGAACGTTGTGCCTGGGCCGGGCCGGAACAGATTTACATCGACTACCACGACACCGAGTGGGGTGTGCCCGAACGGGACGCCCGCGCCCTGTGGGAGAAGCTGATACTGGACGGATTCCAGGCCGGGCTGTCGTGGATCACGATTCTCAAGAAGCGCGAGAATTTCCGCAGCGCCTTCGCCGGGTTCGACCCCGAAGTGATCGCATCATGGGGGGAGCCGGAAGTGGCCCGCCTGCTCTCCGATCCCGGCATCATCCGCCACCGGGGCAAGATCGAGGCGACCATCGGGAACGCGCGCGCCTACCTCGCCATCGCGGAGCAGGAAGGGTTCGACCAGTTTCTCTGGAAATATCTCGACGGCACACCGCTTCAGAACAGCTTTGCCACGCAAGCGGAGGTCCCACCGTCGACCGACCTTTCGACGCGAATCTCGAAGGACCTGAGGAAGGCGGGCTTCCGGTTCTGCGGACCGACGATCGTCTACGCGTTCATGGAAGCCTGTGGGCTCGTGAACGACCACCTCGTGACCTGCCACCGGCACGGCCCCTGCGCGGCCATGGCCTGACGCTCACCAGCGGGACAGGGCGTCCTCGTCCGCGGACTTCGACGCCACCCAGTCCTCGCCGTCAGCGGTGACTTCCTTCTTCCAGAAGGGTGCGCGGGACTTGAGGAAGTCCATCAGGAATTCCGCGCTCAGGAAGGCGTCGCCACGGTGTGGCGCAGCTGTGCAGACCATCATGATCAGTTCGTTCGGACCCAGGCGTCCGTAGCGGTGGATGACCAGAGCATCGACCAGGGAGAACCGCGTCATCGCGTCCCCGACCATGTCGCGGATCGCCCGCTCGGTCATGCCGGGGTAATGCTCGATCTCCATGTGAGCGAGGCCACCGGAGACGTCGCGCACGATGCCGGAAAAGCTGACCACCGCACCCGCCCCGTCGACGGAGGCGGTGAAGGCGTTCAGCTCCGCGCCCGCATCGAACGGGTCAGCCTGAACGCGGACCTGCATCAGCCCCCCGTCATCGGGGGGAAGAAGGCCACTTCGCGAACGCCGGAGAGGGAGGCGTCGAACTCCGACAGTTCCTGGTCGAGCGCGACACGCAGCGCGGCGGTGTCGGAGAAAGCGAGGTCATAGCGATCCTCCCGCGCGCGGAGTTCCGCGACGAGGTCGGCGACCGTGGCCGCGTCCGTCTCGACCTGTTCCTTCGGCAGGCCGATCCGCTCCCTCACCCATGCGAAGTAGAGCACGTCGATCATGCCGGCTCCTTCAGGTAAGGCAGCGACTTGCGGAAGTAGTCATAGCCGGTGACCAGCGTAAGCACCGCCGCGATCCAGAGAAGCGTGACCCCCAAACCGCCGACCCACGCCGCCGCTGTATCGGCGCCGTGGTTGATGAAAATGCCTTCGCTGAACAGCACGGCGATGGAGACCATCTGCACGGTGGTTTTCCACTTGGCGAGCACGGTCACCGAAAGCTTCACGCCGCCGCCGACATATTCACGCAGGCCGCTGACGAAGACCTCGCGGAAGACGATCAGCGTGGCCGGCATGACGATCCACGGCGACATGGCCGAATAGCCGGCGATCACCAGCAGGGCGATCAACACCATCGCCTTGTCCGCGATCGGGTCCATGGCAGCGCCAAAGCGCGTCTCCATCCCCCAGGCGCGGGCGAGTCGGCCGTCGATCCAGTCGGTCAGGGCGACCGACGCGAACAGGATCAGCGCCACCCAGTCCGCGAAGGGGCGATTGAAATACAGAAAGATGACCGCGATGCCCGGAGCGGCAATGAGGCGACCGATGGTCAGGATATTCGGGAGGGTCCAGCGCATGGACCTCATCTAGTGCATCTGGTGGGGGCCGGGAAGGGCAGCGGCCGTTCAGTTTCCCTCGTGGAAGTGCGCATAGATCTTTTCCGCCAATCCTTCGGAGATGCCGTCGACCGCTTTAAGGTCGGCGAGGTTGGCACGGCTGACACCTTTTGCCGACCCGAAATGCGCCAGAAGCGCCCGCTTCCGCGAGGCCCCGACCCCGGCGATGTCATCGAGCGGCGTTGCGCCCACGGCCTTCGCGCGCTTGGCACGGTGGGTGCCGATGGCGAAGCGGTGCGCTTCGTCCCGCATACGCTGGACGAAATAGAGAACCGGGTCGTTGTGGCGGAGCGCCATTACCGTACGGCCGGTGCGGTGGAACTCCTCCTTGCCGAGGTCGCGGTCCACGCCCTTGGCGACACCGATCATCGGCACGTCCTCGACCCCAAGCTCCGCCATGATCTCGTGCACGGCGCTCACCTGCCCCGCGCCACCGTCAATCAGCAGCAGGTCGGGCCACATGCCGCTTTCGCGGTCGGGATCCTCTTTCAGCAGGCGCTTGAAGCGACGGGTCAGAACTTCTTTCATCATGCCGAAGTCATCGCCGGGGGTCAGCTCTTCGCCCTTGATGTTGAACTTGCGGTACTGACCTTTGATGAAGCCGTCCGGCCCCGCGACGATCATCGCGCCGACGGCGTTGGTGCCCATGATGTGGCTGTTGTCGTAAACCTCGATCCGCTGCGGCACCGCCGGAAGTTCGAACGCATCCGCGAGACCTTTGAGCAGCTTCCCCTGCGTCGCCGTCTCCGACATCTTCCGGGCGAGGCTTTCGCGCGCGTTGCGGAGCGCGGAGCCGACAAGCTCCGACTTCTCGCCCCGTTGGGGCACGCTGATCTCGACCTTGGCGCCACGCTGCTCGGTCAGCGCCTCGGCCATCAGCTCGGGGTTCTCGAGGCCGTTGGACAACAGCAACAGCTTCGGCGGCTCGCGGTTAGCGTAGAACTGGCCGACGAAGGCTTCCATGATCTCGCCAATGTCCTCTTCACCGGAAATCCGCGGGTAGTAGTCGTGGTTGCCCCAGTTCTGGTTCGAACGGATGAAGAAGACCTGAACGCAGGCCTGCCCGCCTTCGGTGTGGAGCGCGATGACATCGGCTTCGGTCGTGGTCTGCGGGTTGATGCCCTGGCTCGACTGGACATGAGTAAGCGCACGAATGCGGTCGCGCAGGGCGGCAGCGCGCTCGAACTCCATCTCTTCCGAGGCCTTCTGCATCTCCGTCGCCAGTTGTTCCTGCACGGCGGTGGTCTTGCCCGACAGGAAGCGCTGTGCATCGGCGACGAGCCCGGCGTAGTCCTCCTGGCTGATGTGCCCGACGCAGGGCGCGGAGCACCGCTTGATCTGGTAGAGCAGACAGGGTCGCGTCCGGGTTTCGAACGTGGAATCCGTGCAGTTGCGCAGCAGGAAAACCTTCTGAAGCTGGTTCAGCGTCCGGTTTACCGACCCGGCAGAGGCGAAAGGCCCGTAGTAGTCGCCCTTCTCCTTCTTGGCACCGCGGTGCTTCTTGATCTGCGGGAAGTCATGCTCCTTGCTGACGAGGATGTTGGGAAACGACTTGTCGTCCCGCAGGAGCACGTTGAACTTCGGCTTGAGCTGCTTGATGAGGTTCTGCTCGAGCAGCAGCGCCTCGGTCTCCGTCCGCGTCGTCAGGAACATCATCGACGCGGTATCGGAAATCATCCGCGCGATGCGTGGCGAATGCTGCGGCGAGGGCCGCGAATAGCTGGACACCCGTGACTTCAGGTTCGCGGCCTTGCCGACGTAGAGAACGCGACTCTGGTCATCGAGCATCCGGTAGACGCCGGGCGATCCGTCGAGCGTCTTCAGGTAGGAACGGATGCGAGCGTAACCCTTTGGCCCGGTCGAGACTTCAGACATGGGTGTTTTATCACGATTCTTGGTTACAGCCGCAACATCGGCGGCGATTGGCAAGGCTCAAGGTGTCCACCGAAGTTGGGGATAACCTTGGGGACCGTTAAGGCGCATCGGCAAATTTGTGAACGAAATCTGACGGCTCCTCGCCTTGCCTTATTTTTGGTCACCATTGTAACACGCTGTTATTGGGCGAAAAAATTTTATTGGCCGGCGGAGACGGCTGATTTCATTACATTTTCGTTACACTTCGGTCGGGGCGCCCCGGCCTTGGGACTATTCCGCAGGGTCAATCGCCGTGCGCCGCTCATCCGGGGTCTGCCAGATCAGATGCTGCCCACCGTCGACACAGAGCAATTGCCCCGTCACCGCTGGTGCGTCGAGGAAATAGCCAAGCGCCGCGCAGATGTCCGACGGGTTCGCGCCACGGTTCAGGACCGCGCTCGCACGCTGCTTGTCGAAGTGCTCCTGCGGCTGCATTTCGGCGATCAGCGTCGGGCCGGGGCCGATGGCGTTGACGCGCATCTTCGGTCCTGCCGCTTGCGCCGCGGTCTGCGTGAAACACCAGAGCCCGAACTTCGCGATCGTGTAGCTCATGTGGCCGGGCGTCAGCTTGCGGATCTTCTCGTCCAGCATGTTCACCACCAGCGCCTGCGACACCGGCTCTCCGTTGTCGTCATCGACCGGTTCGGGTGCGTGGGCGGCGACGGCCTGTGACAGCACCACGGGCGCGCGGAGGTTGCTCTCCATGTGCTTGTCCCAGCTTTCGCGCGTGCCATTGAACAGCGTATCGTATTCGAAGATCGACGCGCTGTTGACGAGGCAGGTGATCGGCCCGCCCAGCGCCTCCATGGCGGACGGGACGAGAGCCTGCATCTCGGCTTCGACCGTCAGGTCGGCCTGCAACGTCACGGCAGTCCGGCCCTTGTCACGGATCATCTCGGCCGTTTCCTCCGCACCGTCGGCGGAGGTGGCGTAATGCACGGCCACGTCGAAGCCACGATCAGCAAGGTAGACCGCCATCGCACGACCAAGCCGTTTGCCGGCGCCGGTGACGAGCGCGTTCTTCACAGGGCCACCACGGTATAGATGTAGGCAAGATAAAGGGCCGTCAGGATCACGCCCCAGAGCCGGTTGATGTCGACCTTGAAGAAGACGAACGGGATCAGCAGCAGCGACGATCCAAGCATGATCCAGAGGTCGATCGTGAGGAACCGCTCCTCGACCGGGATCGGACCGACGAGCGACGCCACGCCGATGATCCCGAGCAGGTTGAACATGTTCGACCCGATGACGTTGCCGATCGCGACGTCCGCCTGCCGGCGAAGCGCGGCCATCACCGTCGTCGCGAGTTCCGGCAGCGAAGTGCCGACCGCGATCAGCGTCAGCCCGATTACCGTCTCGGACACGCCGAAGGTCAGGGCGATGTTCGTCGCACCGTCGACCAGCAGATCCGCGCCGAGGGGCAGACCGACGAGGCCAAGCGCGAGGTAAAACAGGATCATCGGCCAGCCGAGGTTCGGATCGGCGCCCTCGACCTCTTCCTCTTCGGCATCCGCCGCGGCGCACTTGCTGGCGGAGCGGTGCTTCTTCGCCGCGACGCCTGCGTGGGTCAGCATACCGGCCAGCGCGATCAGAAGGATGATCCCGTGCCACCATGTGATCGGCCCGAAGAAGGCGAGCACGATGAAGAGGACCGTCGCCGCGATCATCTGCATGTAGCTGTCGCGGCTATCGCAGCTCGCGGTATGCATCGTCGCGAGCAGCGCGGGAATACCGAGGACCAGCAGGATATTCGCCGTGTTGGAACCGACCACGTTGCCGAGCGCGATGCCCGGAACGTCGTCGAGGATCGCCCCGACGGAGATCAGCAATTCCGGCGCGGAGGTGCCGAAGGCGACAATCGTCAGCGATACGATCAGTGCGGGGATACCGATCCGCAGAGCGAGGTTGACCGCCCCCTTCACGAGGCTGTCGCCCGCCAGCAGCAGGATCACGAGACCCAGCCCGACATAAATCCAGTCCCAGATCACGTGCCGCCCTTCCCGCAGGGACAGGGCCCCTTGCCGATGCGAGGACGCCCGCAGTTGCGGCACTTCGCGGTCGACAGCCGTTTGGCCGGACCGGGCAGGCGCAGTTTACCGAACATGGCGAGAACGCCCATGCCGATGAGAAAGAGAAGGACGATCTTTACGATCACGTCAGAGCCCGAACCGTGCGTAGGCCGCGCGCTCGTCCAGTTCTGCCATCGCATCGCCGAGGATGCGGCTGCCGAACCTCTGGAACAGGGTCTTCTTGGTGCCGAACACCTTGAACTTGGTCTTGTCGCCGAAGCGCGACTTCATCTCTGGCACGAGGTGACCGACGCCGTCGGCGAGGCCCTGCTTCACGGCGTTATCGCCGATCCAGACCTCCCCTGTGAATAGCTCGTCGGATTCGACGAGCCTCGCGCCGCGACGTTCCTTCACGTGGTCGATGAAGTTGACGTGGATCTCGTCCAGCATCCGGTTGAGCCGGGCGACATCCTCTTCCTTTTCGGGCCGGAAGGGGTCGAGGAACGACTTCGACTTGCCCGCCGTATGGACCCGACGTTCGATGCCGTGCCGCGCGATGAAATCCTGAACGCCGAACGTCGCCGCGATCACGCCGATGGAGCCGACCATCGACGAGCGGTCGACGAAGATTTCGTCAGCCGCGGCGGCGAGCCAGTAGCCGCCGGAGGCCGCGACATCCTCGACGAAGGCATAGACCGGGATCCCCTTGTCCTCGGACAGGCGGCGGATGCGCGCGCCGATGAGGGACGATTGCACCGGCGACCCGCCGGGAGAGCTGATAGACAGCGCCACCGCCTTCGGCTTGGCGCGGAAGGCTTTCTCGATGGCGGGGGCGATGCCCGCGTCGTTCAGGCTGCGGTTGCCCATGCCGATCGTGCCGTGGAGGCGAACGACCGAAACCCGCGGAATGTCGGGGAGAAAAGGTATACGTCGGCTCATGCCCTGTCACATAGGCTCGCCCCCGGAGTGTAGCAAGGCGGGCGCACCGGCTTTGCTACTGACGAAGCCGCCACCCGGTCTTGAAGATCCGCCAGATGATGAAGAGACAGATCGCGGTGAACAGCGCGATCGCCAGAAGGCTGACGCCAACCGGCACGTCGGACATGCCGAAGAACGACCACCGGAACCCGGATACGAGGTATACGACGGGGTTGAACAGGGCGATGGTCTGCCACCCTTCCGGCAGCATATCGATGGAATAGAACGACCCGCCGAGGAACACGAGCGGCGTGATGACGAGCAGCGGAATAAGTTGAAGTTGCTCGAAATTTTCCGCCCAGATTCCGATGATGAAGCCCAGCAGCGCAAAGCTGATGCAGGTCAGGAACATGAAGGCGATCATCGCCGGCCAGTTCTGTATCGTCAGGTCCACGAACAGCGACGCCGTAGCCAGGATCACGATGCCGATGAACAGCGCCTTGGTCGCCGCCGCCCCGACATAGCCGATGGTGATCTCGATGAAGTTGATGGGCGCGGAAAGCTGCTCGTAGATCGTGCCGATGAACTTCGGGAAGTAAATTCCGAAGCTCCCGTTGGAGGTCGATTGCTGCATGATCGACAGCATGATGAGCCCCGGCACGATGAAGGCGCCATAGGGCACGCCCTCCACCTCGTCGATGCGGCTGCCGATGGCCGCGCCGAACACCACGAAGTAGAGCGACGTTGAGATGACCGGAGAGATGAAGCTCTGCAGGATCGTCCTGAAGAAGCGCGTCATCTCGTAGATGTAGATCGCGCGAACTGCGTTGAGGTTCATGACGGCTCCTTCACGAGATCGACGAAGATTTCCTCGAGCGTGGACTGCCTCGTCTGCAGGTCCTTGAGCTGGATTCCGGCGGACTGGAGGTCGGAAAGCAGGCGGGTGATCCCGGTCCGCTCTTCCGTGCGGGTGTCGTAGCTGTAGATCAGTGCGGTTCCGTCCGGTGCGCGCTCGAGGTGGTCGCGCTGAAGCTCGGGCGGAATGGTGTCGATCGGCTCGTTGAGCTCGATCCGCAGTTCCTTGCGGCCGAGGCGGGACATCAGGTGCGCCTTCTCCTCGACCAGCAGGATTTCACCCTTGTTGATGACGGCGACGCGGTCGGCGATCGCCTCCGCCTCTTCGATGTAATGAGTGGTCAGGATGATCGTGACGCCCTGCTTCTTCAGCTCCGACACCACCTGCCACATGTCCTTGCGCAGTTCGACGTCGACCCCGGCGGAGGGTTCGTCGAGGAACAGGACCGTCGGCTCGTGGCTCAACGCCTTGGCGATCAGAACGCGGCGACGCATGCCGCCGGACAGTTCCTTGACCCGCGACTTGCGCTTGTCGGACAGGGACAGCTTCTCCAAAATCTCGTCGATCAGCTTCGGATCGCGCTTCAGCCCAAACAGGCCGCGCGAGTAACTGACCGTGTTGAACACTGTCTCGAACGGTTCGAGCGAGATTTCCTGCGGCACGAGACCGATCATCGACCGGGTCTGGCGAAAGTCCTTTATCACGTCGTGACCACCGACGGTGATCGTGCCGGACGTGGGGACGGCGATGCCGCAGATCGTCGAGATCAGCGTGGTCTTGCCGGCACCGTTGGGGCCGAGAAGCGCAATGATCTCGCCCTCCTCGATGTCGAGGTTCACCCCGTTCAGCGCGGTGAACCCGTTGTCGTAGCTCTTGGTCAGCGATTTGACGGACACGATCACGGACATCGGCAGCCCTCCTGTTCTGAGCGGCAGATAGGGCGTGTTCCTCTCGAAAGCCACAAGCAAGAATGCACAGGTTGGTCCGCTACCCTGCAGCTGGTGTGCATTTCATCAAGGTCTGGCGTATCTCGCGTGCTTTCCAATATGGGTATGTGCCACGGAGGGCATGCGGAGGAGCTGGCCATGACCGGGATTGATACGTCGCGCGTCGACCTCGTGATCTTCGATTGCGACGGCGTGCTGATCGACAGCGAGATCATCAGCGCCGCCGTTCTGATCGAACAGGCGGCCGCGCTCGGCATCCGGTTCGACTTCGACTACGTGCGCCGCCATTTCATCGGGCGCAGCTTCCCCACGGTGGCGAAGACGATCCGCGAGGATTACGACCGGTCCCTTCCCGCCGATTTCGAGCAACGTTACCGCGCGGCGCTGCTCGAACGGTTCGAGACGGAGCTCCACACCACCGAGGGTATCGAGGCGCTCCTGCCGCGGCTTGGCGTCATGTCCTGTGTCGCGACCAGCTCCAGCCCGCCGCGCGTGCTGCGGTCGCTGTCGATTACCGGGCTCGACCGGTTCTTCGGACATCGGGTCTACACCGCCAGCCAGGTGGAGCGCGGCAAGCCCGCGCCGGACTTGTTCCTGTTCGCGGCGCAGTCGATGGGTGTTGCGCCGGAGCGCGCGCTCGTGATCGAGGATTCCTTCCCCGGAATTGATGCAGCGCAGGCCGCCGGGATGCAGCTTCTGCTCTATACGGGGGGCGGTCATTTCTCCGGCTCGAGGCTGGACCTGCCGCCCGGCGTCCTGTCTTTTGACCACTGGCGCGATTTTCCGGTGCATCTTCTGCGCCCGGAGCAAGAGGAGTTTTCCCAGTGACAGCCGACCGATCGCTGACCGAAGCGAGCCGACTCGACGACGCGGCACGGGCCGGCTGGCTCTACTACGTGGCCGGCAACACCCAGGACGAGATCGCCAGGAAGCTCGGCGTCTCGCGGCAGAGCGCGCAGCGCCTCGTTTCGCTCGCCGTGTCGGAACGGCTGGTGAAAGTCCGGATCGACCACCCGATCGGCGCCTGCATGGACCTCGCCCGCGAGCTGACCGACCGCTACGGGCTGGACTATTGCGATGTCGTGCCCAGCGATCCGGACGCGCCGGAACTCCTCACCGGTCTCGCCATCGCGGCCGCGAACGAGCTGACCCGGGTGCTGAAGGACCCGGAGCCGCGGATCATCGCGCTCGGCACCGGGCGGGCGTTGAAGGCCTGCGTGCGCCAGCTTCCCCAGATGGACTGCCCTCAGCACCGGCTTGTCTCGCTGCTCGGCAATATCATGTCCGACGGCTCCGCCACGCCCTACAACGCGACGATCCGCATGGCCGACCGCGTCGGCGGGCGGCACTACCCGTTCCCGCTTCCGGTGGTCGCGCGCGATCCCGAGGATCTGGCCCACCTGAAGGAGCAGGAAGCGGCGCGCAGCACCTTCGACCTTTGCGCCCGCGCCGACCTGGCGCTTGTCGGGATCGGTCAGATGGACCGCTCCGCCCCGCTCTTCGTCGATGGCTTCCTGTCGGAGAAGGAATGGTCGGACCTCGCCGCCAATGGCGCTGCGGGGGAGATCATCAGCTGGATCTTCGACGATGACGGTCAGCTGGTGGATTGCGACTTCAACCGGCGCGTCGCCAGCGCGCCGCTTCCGGACCCGAGCCGTCAGAGGATCATCGCCGTCGCCGCCGGTGCCGCGAAGATCCGCGCTATCCGGGCCGCGCTGAACGGGCGACTCATCAACGGCCTGATCACGAACGAGGCTACGGCACGCGCCTTGCTTCCGTGAACAGGTCGGCCGAAACGGCCCGATCGTTCCGATTTTAACAGAAATTTAACCGAACAAATCCACTGCTTTGCCAGCGAAAGCTGACTGGCGAGTTAATCGCTGTTGACAGACTCACCTTCACGAGCGAGTATTTGTCAGTCACGTGAGCAAATGCCCACCGTAGACTCTTGGGAGGATCTCTATGACCATGACAATGCGCGCCCTTTTGGGCGCTACGGCTCTGTGCACCGCGGCTTCTGTCGTGTCCGCACAGGAAACCACCCTGACGATCGCGACCGTGAACAACGGCGACATGATCCGTATGCAGGGTCTCACCGAAGACTTCACCGAACAGCACCCGGAAATCGCTCTCGAGTGGGTGACCCTCGAAGAGAACGTTCTGCGTCAGCGCGTTACCCAGGACATCGCCACCAACGGCGGCCAGTTCGACGTGATGACCATCGGCACCTACGAGGTTCCGATCTGGGGGCAGCAGGGCTGGCTGGTTCCGCTTGACGACATGCCGGAAGGCTATGACGCCGATGACATCCTGCCTGCCATTGCCGGTGGCCTGACCGTCGACGGCACGCTCTACGCCGCGCCGTTCTACGGCGAATCCTCGATGGTGATGTACCGCACCGACCTGATGGAAGAAGCCGGGCTCGAAATGCCCGACGCCCCGACCTGGGAGTTCATCAAGGAAGCCGCGGCGGCTATGACCGACGAGGAAGCCGAAATCTACGGCATCTGCCTGCGCGGCAAGGCCGGCTGGGGTGAGAACATGGCGTTCCTGACGGCCATGGCGAACTCCTACGGCGCGCGCTGGTTCGACGAGGAGTGGAACGCCCAGTTCGACACCGAAGCCTGGTCGAACACGCTGACCGACTACCTGGACATCATGACCAACTACGGTCCTCCGGGTGCGGCCAACAACGGGTTCAACGAGAACCTGGCGCTGTTCCAGCAGGGCAAGTGCGGCATGTGGATCGACGCCACCGTCGCCGCGTCCTTCGTGACCAACCCCGATGAATCCGAAGTCGCCGATTCCGTCGGCTTCGCCCTTGCGCCCGACAACGGGCTCGGCAAGCGCGGCAACTGGCTGTGGGCATGGTCCCTCGCCGTTCCGGCCGGCTCCGACGCGCCTGACGCGGCGAAGACCTTCATCGCCTGGGCCACGTCCAAGGAGTACACCGAGCTCGTCGCCGAGAACGAAGGCTGGGCAAACGTGCCTCCGGGCACCCGCACGTCTCTGTACGAGAACCAGGAATACCTGGACGCGGCGCCCTTCGCCCAGATGACGCTCGAGTCCATCCAGGCTGCCGACCCGACCAACCCGGCCGTCGATCCGGTGCCCTACACGGGTGTCCAGTTCGTCGCGATCCCGGAATTCGCGGGTATCGGCACCCAGGTCGGCCAGGAGTTCTCCGCAGCGCTCGCCGGACAGCAGTCCGCCGAAGAGGCGCTGTCGAACGCCCAGGCTCTGACCGAGGACGAGATGTCGGCCGCCGGTTACAACTGATCCGGCTTTGAGACCGGAGGGGTCGACCCTTCCTAACGACCCCTCCCCGTCCCGCGCGACCTGACCGCCGCGCGGGACATCCGGGCCACGCTGGCCCGACCCCATGAATATGATCGAGGCTTGAGCAACGCTCCGTTTCGCGGCTCGCCTCTACCGTTGCAGGAGCTCGTCATGGCGACCCAACACTCCCGATCCGCAGCCCGGCTGATGATGTCGCCCGCGGTGATCCTGCTGCTCGGCTGGATGCTCGTCCCGCTGATCATGACGCTCTACTTCTCCTTCACCGACTACCGCCCGGTGGCTCTGCCGCCGACCGTCGCAGAGTGCTGTGTCGGGTTCGAGAACTACGTCCGCTTCTTCACGGCGAGTGCCTTCATGGACTCGGTCTGGACGACGCTCATCATGGTGGGTGGCATCCTCGCCATCACCGTCGTCGGCGGCATCCTACTCGCCATCCTGCTCGACCAGCCGATGTGGGGTCAGGGGGTCGTCCGCATCCTCGTGATCGCGCCGTTCTTCGTCATGCCGACCGTGTCGGCGCTGGTCTGGAAGAACATGTTCATGGACCCCGTGAACGGCCTGCTCACCCACCTGTGGGAGTTCTTCAACGCCACGCCGATCAACTGGCTGACCGACGTGCCGCTGTTCTCGATCATCATGATCGTGAGCTGGCAGTGGCTGCCCTTCGCGACGCTGATCCTGCTGACCGCGATCCAGTCGCTCGACTCCGAGCAGCTGGAGGCGGCCGAAATGGACGGCGCGCCGGCAATCAAGCGGTTCTGGTACATCATCCTGCCGCACCTGGCCCGCGCCATCACCGTCGTGATCCTGATCCAGACGATCTTCCTGCTGTCGATCTTCGCCGAGATCTTCGTCACCACGAACGGCGCCTTCGGCACCCGGACGCTGACCTACCTCGTCTACCAGCGCGTGCTCGAAAGCCAGAACGTCGGACTCGGCTCCGCGGGCGGCATCCTCGCCGTCATCCTCGCCAACATAGTCGCGATCTTCCTGATGCGGATCGTCGGCAAGAACCTCGACGCGTAAGGAGCGAACGATATGGCCCGCGCCGTCACGACACAGAAAAAGGCGATCTACACCGTCGCCGCATGGGGGATCGGCCTGCTGATCTTCTTCCCGATCCTCTGGACCTTCCTGACCTCGTTCAAGACCGAGGGCACCGCGGTCGCCGATCCCCCCGTGTTCCTGTTCTTCGACTGGACGACAGACAACTACACCGTCGTGCAGGAGCGCTCGAACTACATGCGCTACCTCTGGAACTCGGTGGTGATCGCCGGCGGTTCGACCCTGCTCGGCGTGATCATCGCGGTCCCCGCGGCCTGGTCGATGGCCTTCGTGCCGGGCAACCGGACCAAGGACATCCTGCTGTGGATGCTGTCGACCAAGATGCTGCCCGCCGTCGGCGTGCTCTACCCGATCTACATCGTGCTCATCAGGCTGGGCGTGCTGGATACCAAGGGGGCGCTGATCGTCGTCGTGATGATGATCAACCTGCCAATCATCATCTGGATGCTCTACACCTACTTCAAGGAGATCCCGGTCGACATCCTCGAGGCGGCGCGCATGGACGGTGCCAGCCTGCGGAACGAGATCATCCACGTGCTCACGCCGATGGCCATTCCCGGCATCGCGTCGACCATCCTGCTGAACGTCATCCTCGCCTGGAACGAGGCGTTCTGGACGCTGAACCTCACGGCCGACGACGCTGCGCCGCTGACGGCCTTCATCGCCAGCTACTCGTCGCCCGAAGGCCTGTTCTACGCGAAACTCTCGGCGGCCTCGACCATGGCGATCGCCCCGATCCTCATCCTCGGCTGGTTCAGCCAGAAGCAACTTGTCCGCGGCCTCACCTTCGGCGCCGTGAAATAAGGAAACAGACCAATGGGACGCATCACGCTCGACAAGGTGACCAAGAGCTTCGGGGACGTTAACGTCATCCCGCCGCTGGACCTGACCATCGAGGACGGCGAGTTCGTGGTCTTCGTCGGCCCCTCCGGCTGCGGCAAGTCCACGCTCCTCCGTCTGATCGCAGGTCTGGAGGACGTGTCCTCCGGCGAGATCCGGATCGACGGCACGGACGCCACCAACCTGCCCCCGGCCAAGCGCGGCCTCGCCATGGTGTTCCAGAGCTACGCGCTCTACCCGCACATGTCGGTCCGCAAGAACATCGCCTTCCCGCTGAAGATGGCGGGGCTGTCGCAACAGGAACAGGACGACCGGGTCAATCGCGCCGCCGAGGTCCTGAACCTGAAGGACTATATCGACCGCCGGCCCGGCCAGCTGTCGGGCGGCCAGCGCCAGCGGGTCGCCATCGGCCGTGCCATCGTGCGCGAACCGTCGGCCTTCCTGTTCGACGAGCCGCTCTCCAACCTCGACGCCGCCCTGCGCGTCGGGATGCGGCTGGAGATTTCCGAGCTGCACAACCGGCTCGAGACGACGATGATTTACGTCACCCACGACCAGGTCGAAGCCATGACCATGGCCGACAAGATCGTCGTCCTCCGCGCCGGCAATATCGAGCAGGTCGGCTCCCCGCTGGAGCTCTACCGCACGCCGCGCAACCTGTTCGTCGCCGGCTTCATCGGGTCGCCCAAGATGAACCTGATCGGCGGTGCCGAGGCTCAGAAGCACGGCGCGACCACGATCGGCATCCGGCCCGAGCATATCACCGCCTCGACCGAGTCCGGCGAGTGGACTGGCACCGTCGGCGTGGCGGAGCATCTCGGCTCCGACACCTTCTTCCATGTCCATGTCGAGGGCTGGAAAGAACCGATCACAGTGCGAGTGGATGGTGAGCTGAGCCTGCGCCACGGAGACAAGGTGATGCTGACGCCCCAGGCCGAACGCATCCACAAGTTCGACGCGAACGGTCTTCGGGTCGAGTGAGCTGACCGGCGCGCCCGCGCGCCAGGAGGATTGGACAGGATCATGGACCTCGGTCTTACCGGCAAGGTCGCCGTTGTGACCGGTGCCAGCAAGGGTATCGGTCTCGGCATCGCCCACGCCTTCGCACGAGAGGGTGCGCACGTGGTGCTCACCGCCCGCACGGCCTCCGCCGTCGAAGAGGCCGCCGGTGCGATCGCGTCAGAACATGGGGTCACCGCACGGGCGGTGGCCTCCGACGTCTCCACCGCCGAAGGCTGTGACGCGATCATCGCGGCAGCGGCCGAGCTCGGCGGTGCGGATATCTTCGTCAGCAACGCCGGCACTGGCAGCAACGAGACGGTGCTGGAAGCGAGCGACGAGAAGTGGCTCGATTTCTGGAACCTGCACGTGATGGCAGCGGTTCGGCTGTCGCGCGGCCTCGCCCCCCAGATGGAGGCGAAAGGCGGCGGCGCGATGCTGATGAACGCCTCGATCTGCGCGGTTCAGCCGCTGTGGTACGAGCCGATCTACAACACGACGAAGTCGGCGTTGATGATGTTCGCCAAGTGCCTTTCGACGGAGCTGATCCCGAAGGGCATCCGCGTGAACACCGTCAATCCGGGCCTGATCCGGACACCGGATTGGGAAAACACCGCCCGTGAACTGGCGGGTGACAACTGGGAAGGTTACCTGCAGGAGGTCGCCGACGAGCATGCGCCGATCCGCCGGTTCGGCTCCGTCGAAGAGCTGGCCGATTTCTGCGTCTTCCTCTGCTCCCCGAGAGCGTCCTACGCCGTCGGCTCCACGCACCACGTGGACGGCGGAATGCTGAAAACCATCTGACCGAGGATCGAGCCTTGTCTGCCAAACTGTCCGAAGCGACCCTTTCCGACCTGCCCGATGACGTGGGTGTGCCGGGGTACGACCGTTCCAAGCTGAGCGGCGGTATCCTGCATGTCGGGGTCGGTAACTTCCACCGCGCCCATATGGCGACCTATCTCGACCGGCTGTTCCGGTCCGGGAAGGGTCACGAATGGGCGATCGTCGGGGCCGGGGTCCGTCCGGGCGACGCGGCCATGCGGGACCGCCTCGCCGGGCAGGACTGGCTGACGACCGTGGTCGATCTGGACCCGGAGGGTTTCTCCGCGCAGGTCATCGGTTCCATGACGGACTTCATCGAGATCGACCCGGATCAGACGATCGCCCGCATGGTCGATCCGGAAACCAAAATAGTGTCCACCACCATCACCGAGGGCGGCTACTACGTGCGCCCCGACGGAGGCTTCGACGCCGATCATCCCGACATGAAGGCGGATGCGGCGACGCCGGACGCGCCGAAGTCGGTCTTCGGCATGGTCATCAAGGCCCTTCGTCAGCGTCGCGACGCCGGCACGCCGGCATTCACCGCGATGTCCTGCGACAACCTCCCCGAGAACGGGCATGTCTTCAAACAGACCGTGACCGGCCTCGCCCGCCTCTCCGACCCGGAGTTTGCGGACTGGATCACCGACAACGTCGCTTTCCCGAACTCGATGGTCGACTGCATCACCCCTGCCACCTCGCCCCGCGAACTGGAGATGGTGAAGGAGAAATTCGGCGTCGAGGACGCTGCCCCCGTTGTCTGTGAACCGTTCCGGCAGTGGGTGCTCGAAGACAATTTCCCGCTCGGGCGTCCGGCGCTCGAGGAAGTCGGGGTCGAGTTCGTCGACGACGTCGCCCAGTACGAGTTGATGAAGCTGCGGATGCTCAACGGAGGCCACGCAGCGATCGCCTACCCCTCCGCACTGCTGGGCCACCACTTCGTGCATGACGCGATGGCCGATCCCCGTGTGAGCGACTGGCTCATCGCGCTGGAGCAGCGGGAGATCATGCCGACGCTGAAGCCGATCGCGGGCGTCGACTACGACGCCTACCTCGACAAGCTGGTCGAGCGTTTCTCCAACTCTGCCGTTGGCGACACGATTCCGCGGCTCTGCCTCGACGGGTCGAACCGGCAGCCGAAATTCGTGCTGCCGACCGCCCGCGCCCGGCTGGACGCCGGCGAAAGCGTCGACGGGCTCGCCCTCGAAGTCGCGCTCTGGTGCCGCTACTGCGCCGGGACCGACGAGGCCGGCAACGAGATCCCGCCAAACGACGACAGCCATGCCGAGCTCAAGGCCCTCGCGCTCGAGGCGAAGTCGAACCCGGTGGCCTTCCTAGGCTTCACGCAGGTCTTCGGTGACCTCGGCACGACGCCGGCCTTTGCGGACGCGTTCGACCGGGCGCTGCGCTCTCTTTGGGACAAAGGCGTCGAAGAAACGCTGAAGGGCTGGATCGCCGGCTAAGGCCGAACCCCCAGCTCCGACAAGACTGGCCGGCCGCGAGAGCGGTCGGCCTTTTTGTTTGGTCCAGCATGCTCAGGCGAAAGTTGATGTTTTCAACCCGCTGATCTTGGGTCATGTCGGGACCCGCGCCATCCCTCGGCGCAAGGGAAGAGATCATGTCATTCGGATTGGACCTGCGCGCAGATCGACGCGTTTTCGCTGGCTTTGCCATCTACTCATTCTCGATGGGGAACATCTTTCCCCGTCTCCCCGATATCAAGCGGGCGATGGACATCCAGGAAGGCGCGCTCGGCCTCGGCCTGATCGGTGTCCCGGTGGGCACGCTGGTCTCGCTTACGCTGGCCGCGCCGCTGCTGGACAAGATCGGCTACCGCAAGTCGCTGCTGGCCCTTATTCCGCTGGTCGCGCTGACCTATGCCATCGCCGTGCAGGCGACGGGTCCCCTCGGCCTGTTCTTCCTTCTCATCCCGGTCGGCCTGATGATCGGCGGCACCGAGATCATCCTGAACGTCGAAGCCGACCGCACCGAAGCGCAACTCGGGCGGCGCATCATGAACCGGGCGCATTCCTTCTGGAGCATCGGCTTCTTTGCCGCCGGGATGTTCGGATCGCTCATGGCGCTCGGCGGGATACCGGTGCAGCTCCACCTCGCCTTCGTCGTCGTGATCGCCGTCATCGGCACCTACTACCTGCTCGGCACCTACCAGCCGGCCCCCGCCCGCCCGCTGGCCGAGGCGGACGCCGCGCCCATGTTCTCCATGCCGACGCGACCGATCCTGCTGCTGGTCGCCGTCACCTTGTCGGCGATGCTGATGGAGGGGGCTAGCCTCGACTGGTCGGCGATCTACATGCGCAGCGTCTTCGACAGCTCGGCCTTCGTCGCCGGGATGGCCGTCGCAACCTTCGCCTTCTTTCAGGCGACCGCGCGGTTCTTCGTCGATTCCTTCGTGGAGCGCTACTCGCCCCACGGCGTCGCGCAGGCGCTGCTCGTCTTCATGTCGGTCGGTCTCGTGCTCGTGGTGTTCTCGCCCGGCCCCGCGGTGTCGCTTCCGGGGTTCGCCCTGCTCGGCCTGGGGACGAGCGCAATCTTTCCCCTAGCCATCTCGGCGGCGGCGCAACGGACGGATCGCTCCGCGTCGGTGAACGTGGCCGCGGTCGCGCAGACATCCTTCGTGATCTTCCTGCTCGGCCCGCCCCTTCTCGGCTTCATCGCAGAGCATCTCGGCCTGCGTTACGCCTACGCGGTCGGTATCCCACTCGTCGTGCTGAGTTTCTTCACATCCGGCGCGCTCGGCAAGAAACCCGTTCCCGCGACGGTCTGACACTCACCTGATCCGGGCGGGCTGATGTTTCACCCGCCGGATCGGGACCGAGGATTCGATCGAGGCAACACCCGGGATCTTGGTCAGCCGCCGGGTCAGGAACCGCTCGAAATCGTCGAGGCTCTCGACCGAGAGGCGCAGGAGATAGTCGAAACTGCCGGTCATCAGCCAGCATTCGACGATCTCCGGGCAAAGCCGGACCTCTTTCTCGAACTCGACGAGCCGCCCGTCGACCTGCTGATCCAGCCGCACAGACACGAAGACCGAGAAACCGAAGCCCATCTTCGCCTCTTCGATCTGCGCGCCGTAGCCGGTGATGTAGCCCTCCGCCTCCAGCTTGCGGATGCGGCGAGCACAGGGAGAGGCGGACAGCCCGACCTTGTCACTCAACTCCTGATGAGAGATGCGCGCGTCGTCCTGAAGCTCTTTCAGGATTTTGTAGTCGATCTGATCGAGATTCATTGAGCATGGGTCCATTTTCAGCGCCATCCGACGCATACACGCCGATTATCACCAAGATCAGCATCGGACACCATCGCAGACGCGGGGACTCGGCGCGAAAGTCGCGATAGCCTGCGCGAAGGAGACCGACATGACGAACCACCCCGAGCTCAAGACCATCGAACAGCGGCTTCTCTGGTTGTCGCATTGGATGATTCACCATGCCAACCACGTCCGTCCGAAGGTGGACGGCATCAAAACCGGCGGTCATCAGGCGAGTTCAGCCTCGATGGTGTCGATCATGACGGCGCTCTATTTCCATGCGCTGCGGCCCGAAGACCGGGTCGCTGTGAAACCCCACGCTTCGCCGATCTTCCACGCGATGCAGTACCTGATGGGCAATCAGACTCGCGAGAAAATGGAAGCCTTCCGGGCCTATGGCGGCGTGCAGAGCTATCCCTCCCGGACCAAGGATATCGACGATGTGGATTTCTCCACCGGGTCCGTCGGGCTTGGCGTGGCGATCACCTCCTTCGCCTCGCTGGTGCAGGACTATGTGTCGGCCAAGGAATGGGGTGCCGACCTGCCGCTCGGCCGGATGGTGGCACTCGTCGGAGACGCCGAACTCGATGAAGGCAACGTCTATGAGGCCTTGCAGGAAGGCTGGAAGAACGACCTTCGCAATTGCTGGTGGATCATCGACTACAACCGGCAGTCCCTCGACGGGATCGTCCGCGAAGGTCTGTTCGAGCGGGTCGAGAAAATCTTTGACGCGTTCGGCTGGGATGTGGTCCGCATCAAGCACGGCACGCTGCAGCGCGCGGCCTTCGAAGAGCCGGGTGGAACGCGCCTGCGCGACTGGATCGACGCCTGCCCGAATGCCGAATATTCCGCTCTGACCTATCAGGGTGGCGCGGTCTGGCGGCAACGCCTGATGGACGACCTCGGCGATCAGGGCGAGGTCACCGCGCTGATCGACCGTCGCAGCGACCGGGAGCTGGCCGACCTGATGGAGAATCTTGGCGGCAATTGCGTCGAAACGCTGGCCGACACCTTTGCAAGCATCAGCCACGATCGACCGACATGCTTCCTCGCCTACACGGTGAAGGGATGGGGCACGCCGATCGCGGGGCACAAGGACAACCACGGCGGCCTGATGACAAAGGCGCAGATGGCCGAATGGCAGTCACATATGAAGGTCCCCGAAGGACAGGAATGGGAGCCGTTCGCGACCGTCGATGACGCGGACGCACTGGCAGACGTCCTGTCGAAGGTGCCCTTCTTCGCCAAGGGGCACCGTCGCTACGACGATGCGCGCCTGCCGGTACCCGAAGTCGGCATCTCTACGGATCGTGAGATCTCGACACAGGCCGCATTCGGCAAGATCCTCGACGATCTCGCCAAGGGGGACAGTCCCCTCGCCGAACGCCTCGTGACGACGTCCCCCGACGTCACGGGAACGACCTCCCTCGGTCCATGGGTCAACCGACGCAAGCTGTTCGCGCGCAAGGAACTGGCCGATGTCTTCATCGAGAACCGGATCCCGTCTACCGCGAAGTGGGAGTTCACCCCGAAAGGTCAGCATATCGAGCTCGGCATCGCGGAGATGAACCTGTTCCTGCTGCTCGGCGCGGCGGGTCTGTCGCATCAACTGTTCGGCAAGCGGCTTATTCCTATCGGCACGGTCTATGACCCCTTCGTGCATCGCGGTCTCGATGCCCTGAACTACGCGTGCTACCAGGACGCCCGGTTCATGATCGTCGGCACCCCCTCCGGGGTGACGCTCGCCCCCGAAGGGGGCGCGCACCAGTCGATCGGGACGCCCCTGACCGGGATGGCGATGGACGGACTGGCAAGTTTCGAGCCCGCTTTCGCCGACGAACTCGCCGTCATCATGGAGTGGGCGTTCGACTATCTGCAGCGCGACGGCTCTGGTGACCCGGATGAACGGACTTGGCTCCGGGATGAAACCGGAGGGTCTGTCTACCTCCGCCTGACGACCAAGCCGCTGGAACAACCGGGAAAACGCGTAGACGATACCTTCCGGCGTGGCGCGGTCGACGGCGCCTATTGGCTCCGCGAGCCCGGACCGAATCCATCGGTGGTGATCGCCTACCAGGGCGCTGTCGCCGATGAGGCCATCGCGGCCGCCGGCATGATCGGTGAACATCGCCGGGACATCGGCGTCCTCGCTGTCACCTCCGCAGACCGGCTGAACGCCGGGTGGACCGCGGCGCAGCGCGCACGAGCCCGGGGAAACGATACGGCACAAAGCCACATCGAACGGCTGCTCGGGAACTTACCCCGAAATTGTAAGCTGGTGACGGTGATCGACGGGCATCCAGCGACGCTGGCATGGCTCGGATCGGTCGCGGGGCACGAGACGATCTCTCATGGTGTCGAACATTTCGGGCAGACCGGGACGATCGGCGACGTCTATCGACACTTCGGCATTGATCGGGACGCTCTCGTCCGCTCCGTCAGCCGTCTGACGGAAGGAAGCCGGATCGGGACAAGCTGATCCGGTCGCTTTCCCGCAGCTTCAAGTTTCTCAGACACACAACAAGAAGGCCGCGCGACTTTCGTCGGCGGCCTGTTCGGTAAAACTGGTTGCGGGAGAGCGGTTTGCACTTTGGCGAAAACGACGATCTTCGCGCCGGTCTCGCGCTGATCCGCGAGCCGGGAGGCGGCGCGCCGCTGCGGCCCCTGCCCGGCTGAGCTGCATCAGGACGCCGAAGCGTCCTGCGGAGTCGCCTTGGCGGTCTTGGCATCGCGCTCGGCGGCTTCGGCGGCCTTGCGCTCCTCTTCGGCTATCCGCTCCTCTTTCGCATCTTCGTCTCCGTGCATCTCGTCCACGGCCTCCGGACGCAGCGGATGAGAGGCGATGCGACGGCGGTTCGCCGCGGTAGCCAGCCGTTCCAGGCTGAAGAAGAATGGCGTGAGCACCTCCTCGTCCATCGCGGCGATGAACTCGGGCATCGTGTCGGCGATCGCCTTGGCTCGTAGGCGCTCCTCGTTGTCCGCCTTCTTCACCTGCTTGTTCAGCGACCGGCGGAGCGTCGCAAGAGCGCGCTCGGTGGCGGGGGTGTCGGGCGCAACTTCGGCCTGCTGGCGCTTCTTGCGCGAGGATTTCGAAGCGGCGAGGTCGGGGTTGAGGAAGATGGTCATTGTAGGGTCCTTTGTCGATCTGATGGCCTCCGCGGAGGTCCGGGTTTCAGGGGCACCGTTCGGCGCTGGCCATCACATTGCTCTCTTCGATCCGCGCGACTCGTGGACTCGGCAAACTTTTTCACCGGTTTCTCGCAAGACATTGTATACTATTGAAACTTTCCTTCTTCTCCGGGGTCGTCGCGCTGCGACTGACCCTTCGATGAAGCGGCGGGAAGCCCGTTCCCGGAACGCTCCAACCTGCGCAGTATTGCCGGGATCGTCTGCCGGATCTCGGCGATAAGCGCGCGCGTCTTGGCTGGTAGATGAAGCGCGGCTTCGGCGACCTTCGCATCGGCCTGTTCGATCTGCTCCATGGCGCTGGCCACTCGGGAATCGGCCTCGGCTTCAGCTTTCGCTTGCGCCTGCCCGAACAGGCGCCCCCACGCGCGCCCGAACACGCCCGCGGCGCGAGCGAAGCCTGTCGGAGACCGTCGCCGAAGATCCTCCAAAGGTGTCTCCGCCGGCGTTGCGGCCGGGGCCTCGACCAAGCCCGGCTCCTCCCCGCCCTCGCTCGCGACAAACGCGCCTGATGCTACACCTTCGGCCACGGCGAGCACCGTCTCTGCCTCGTTCTCGCGCTCCGCCACGCGTGCCGTGCGCTCGTCCAACGCGATCTTGTCGGCCTCCAAGGCTTCGGCTCTGTCCTGCACCCGAAGCTCTTGCTCGGCACGCCATTTCCACGTCTTGGCGTGATAGCGACGCTTCGGCGGTGTCTCTCCGTTCTCGCGGGCCTTCTTGATCGCTGCTGCCCGCCGTTCACCACGCACCAGACCGAGGCAAGCGAACCACTCGCCAACGCTATCCTGCGCCGCCTCGTAGTTCTCGATGAACGGATGGATCGAGGGTTGAAGCATCCGGCGCGTCGCCGTGGCTGTCGGCACCCTCGCCTTCGGCTTCGCGATCTCGACCGTCGCCCGGGGCATGATCACCGCATGGATGTGGAACGCGGCTTCATCCCGGTCGGCGCGGGCATGGATGACATCGTCGCCGAAGTTCTCGATCAGCCATTGCTTCGCAAGGGCGCCGAACTCCTTCTCGCGCTGGTTTTCGGCTTCCCCGAAGAACTCCGCCAAGTCGGCATCAAACCAGTCCTTGTTGACCGTGAGGATGACCTCGCGCATCGGCCCGTGCCGCGTCGGACGCCACGGCTGCTTCGGCCCCTCGACGAAACGTCGCTCGATGTCCTTCTTGCGGTTGCGTTTCTCCAGTGAGGCGACCTCGGCCGCGAAGTTCTCCGCCGCCATCTCGCGGATCTCGGCGAGCGCCCGAGCCGCCCAGTCTTCGGGCCCGATGAGGGGCGGGCCGTTAAGCTTTGTCCGAGACCGATCGACATGGCTGAGATCCCCACCCTTCCGCAGACGATGGGCCTCGTAGCCGCCGAGCTGATGCGGGTAGAGCCCCTCGAACCGCAGCACCACGGGGTAGTCTGTCTTGATGTTTGAACCGTCCATCGCTGATCTCCTGAGCACAAGAGCTCAGGAGTTCGGTCGATCAGCGATGAACCAGTAGCGAGTGCGTAGAACAGGACGCTCTAAAGCTCTTGCCGTTTGCGGCATAAGCACGCGCAGGCAACCGATGGTGTATACCTAAGACTTGAGACGAACATCGGCCTTCGGTAGAACACGAGCCGCAGGATGGCTATCCAAACTGGCTTCACGCAACGGCGCACCCAATACGGCTCAGAAAATGATGGTTTGTGACCGTCTAAGAGTGTTAACTCACCATGCCATCAAAGTAGTCTTATTAAATTGCGGTCCAAATGCACAAAGCTGACTTCGACGAATATTTCGACCGTATGTTTGAAACATGCAATCAGACCAGATTCGAAGATTGGTTCGCCGAACTTGCTCATTGCGCTTGGGGAACAGATTTTGAAACGATAAAAGCAGGCGGAAAACACGGCGACAAAAAAAGTGACGGACGGCATCGACCGACTGAAACAATCTACCAGTGTTACGCACCGGAGTCAGCCTCTACATTCTCTAAAAATTCAATTGGAAAGGTAAACGACTCCTTCCCGGAAGTTATCAATTATTGGCCCAAATTGAAAAGATGGGTTCTGGTTCACAACAACAATGCAGGCATCCCCACGAAGCTCAGTGACGCACTCGAAAAACTCCGCGAAGAATATCCTCACATTGAAATTGACACGGCTTCGCGTCGCTTTCTCAAAGATGAGCTCCATGACAAACTGAGCATGAACCAAATGCTCGATGTGTATCCCAGCGCTCGGCTTAACTTCCGCACTGTATCCATGGAGAACGTGAGACCACTTCTAAAACGAATTATCGGGGAAAAGTCGCATACGATTAGCTTATTGTCTTTTGGGGAAATTCCTAACGAGAAGAAGCTCGATCACAATGAACTCAGCCCAGACGCAAAGTTCGATCTAAACAGGGCAGCCCCCAATATTGGAATTGTCGACCGATTCCTTGAGAGCATGAGCAACCCGGGAAATGCTTCAATCATTCAGTCCGGGATTCAGTCGAAATATCTTGAGCTAAGAGACTTCGGTCATTCAGCAGACGAAATCCTCGGGGGTTTGTTGGCGTTTGTCCGAGGGCCGCTTGAAGATCCGGCCTACACCGCAGCTGCCTACGTGATAATATACTATTACTTCGACGCATGTGATATCTTCGAAAATCCACCTGAAGACGCGCTATGCTGATGCCAACAAAACATATAAAGACAGAGAACGCCCTGATTGGAGTCGGCGCGGAAGTCCTGGCTTTATTGGAAAGAGAGAAAACAGTTTCGACTCTATTTCGCGACCTTCAGGACTGGCGGCGAGACAACGAGCTTCCTACGATTCACTTTGACTGGTTCTTGCTTTCACTCGACTTCCTGTTCTCTGTAAAAGCTATCCGCTTTGAAGCCGGTATCCTTAAGAAGATGAATCAATGATCACAGAAGTTTCGAGCGACTTGGAAACGTTCAAATCCCTACAATTCGGGCCGGGGCTTAATATTTTGCTAGCCGACCGGCATAAAAGGTCGGGTGATCGAGACACACGAAACGGAACCGGGAAAACCAGCTTTATAGAGCTGGTTCATTTTGTGCTGTCAGAAAAGCGTAACGGTGGAGATGATTTTCACAAACCTGAACTGGTCGGAAGTAATTTTGTATGCCGCTTCTCTGATCACGGCAAAGAATACGAAATCTCCAGAAAGAGCGGCCCATCAGATGAAACTCGAAAGGATGGTGTGCTTGTATCACCATCCGACCTTCGATCGGAGCTGGCGCAAAAGTGGTTTGGGTTAGACAGCGAAGTATTGTCAGAGAAGTATGCTCCAAAGTTCGGTGCGCTACTGTCTTATTTTATTAGAAAAGAGAGAAACGGAGGGTTCGCAAACCCAACGCTAAACGCCTCCACGCAATCTGGATGGGATAGCCAAGTCTGCCTATCTTATCTACTTGGCTTTGATTGGCGACTAGCCCAACAGCTTCAAGTCAAGAAGGACCAGAAAAAAGACGCAGACACCCTCTACAAAATGATAAAGAGCGGTTACCTCAGTGAAGGTGAGCTTGATCTCAACAAGATGCAAGCTCGCCTTGATTTTCTGGACCGGGAAGTCGAGCGAAAGCGAGACGAGATAGCATCTGCACAAGTTGTCGACGGCTATCGCGAACAGGAAGCCACCGCGAATGACCTTACTGCGCAGATCCGATCCTTGAATGAAGCCAACCTCAGTGATTTAGATTTGATCGAAAGCATCGAAACGGCGATTTCCGAAGTTGCTGATGCAAACGTCGCAGACGTTAAAGCTCTATACCATCAAGCCGGGGTATTTTTCGGTGATCAGGTTCAAAAGAGACTCGAGCAAGTTGAGGAGTTTCACAACAAGGTCGCACAAAATAGAAGTTCCCATCTTCTCCGAGAAAAACAACTCGCGCAACAGCGCCTTTCTGATCGAAGGAAAGAAATTCTGAGAATTCAGGGAGCACTGTCCGAGAAGCTCAACCTTTTGCGCTCAGGTATAGCCATCGAGCGCCTCAGTCATCTTCAATCTGAACTTAACGGGCTTGAGGGAGAGCAAGCAGATCTTCGGCAACAAATCCCGCGCTTTCGCAATGTTTCTGACGACCGCCGACGATTAAATCGCGAAATTGATGATTTAGTAGACGCCATCGGCGATGACGTTCTTGAACGCGAAGACCAGAGAAGGTCAGCGCTCAATATTTTCGCAAGCACCTCTCAGTATCTATACGACGAGCCTGGGTCTCTCATAATAGGCCGGTCAAGGGGTGTCGGAGGCATGTCAATCGAGACTGACATCGTCGGAAAAAAGAGCGGCGGCAAGACACACATGCAAGTTTTCTGCTTTGACTGGCTTCTGGCCGAAGCATCGCAACGTCAGGACAGATTCCCCGGCTTTGTTATTCACGATAGCCATGTATTTGACGGAGTCGATGGTAGGCAAATCAGGCTGGCGTTAGAATTAGCGCATAAAAAGTGTGGCGATCTCGGCATTCAATACATCGTGGCTATGAATTCTGATGATCTTGATAAAATTGAATGGGATACAGACACCTTCGACCCGAGAGACTTCGTCCTCGATACAGTTCTGACCGATGAACCGGATGGCGGGCTATTCGGCATCAGATTTTAGGTTGAGATAATGCAATGGATTCTTGGCATCTTGATCCCGGCTTGGCGTTGCGGGGCATATAAGTAAGTTCATTCCGGGGTGCTGAGGGTTCCCGAGTTGCCCAGCTACTTACTCACTAATCAGCTGGCACTCCGGCCCTGCGGGCCTGCGTTCCAGCTGTCGTTCGCCGGGGGCTGACGCCCCCGGACCCCAGCGCCGCTGACGCGCCGCTCGGGAGACGCTCCGCCCTCCCGAACCCGCCAGGGACCTTCAGCCGGACCAGAGAGCGCGCCGCCCCTCTGGACACCCAGGGCAGGGTCTTCGTTCGCCACTCCCCCTGCACCCCCTGGCGTCTCCCGACGGGCTCGGGTCATCGTTCCGCACTCCCCCAAGACCCCCTGCTCCCGGAGGATGCCGCTCCGCGCTCGCCTCCGAACCTCCCCCAACTCCCGGGAAGAGCGTTCCGCACGTCTTCCCGAACCTATCTCCGCTCGTCTCCCGACGGGGTCGAAAGGGGCACCCTCTCGACGCTCTCCCGACAGGACAGGGAGCAACGCAGATCAGGGGAGCAGGGCCAGTCCCTTCCGTCGTGCGCGCGCCTTGTGACGCGCACGACGGAAGGCCCCGGCCCATAGGATAGAAGGGGACGATCACGCGCGTCGGATATCCACGTTCAAGGAGCCGACAATGCTCGACACGACCAACACCATCCTCACGATGACGCCAGCCTGGCGCGACCATCTGTCTTACGGGGACATCGTCTCTTTCCGCTTCCCGCTCGCGGAGGAAGCCAGCACTGGAAAGCCGAAAGCCCGGCCCTGCCTGGTCCTCGACATCGAGACGCGGGACGACCAGCGCTACGCCCTTCTCGCCTACGGAACGACCTCGCGCCGACGGTCCAACGTCGGCTACGAGGTTCACGTTCGCCGTCGCGACGAATACCTGCCCGCCGGTCTCGACGAGCCGACCCGCTTCGTCGGCGCACGCCGCCTCCTGGTGCCGCTGACACACAGCGGCTTCGCCATCTGCCGAGCGACGGGCTCTGCCGTGCTCGGCCGGCTCGACGGTGCTCCGTTCGACGACATGAACGCGGTGCGCGGCCGCATCCACGCCGAGGCCGACATCGCTGCGGACCGCCGATCGCGACGGCGAGGCGGGCTCCGGCGCTCGCGCCCCATGGAGCATCGAGCTCCGCGATCCACAGAGCCTGCGAGGAAGGCGGTGCGCGAATGAGCGAAGCCGTCTCGCGGACCCTGTTCGAGCAGCAGGTGGACCTCACCAGCTCCCTCCTGCAACGGATGCAGGGTATGGAAAGCCACCTGCTGACACGCGTGCGTCCGCACCTTCCCGACGACGCCGGAAACGCCGTCGACGATCTCATCGTCGCGATGGACGCAGAGGAGTGGATCGATCCGAGCTTGCACTTCTATGTCGATGCCGTCCTCGGCGAGATGCGCACCGCGATTGCTGCCGGCACGACCGAAGAGCAGGTGCCCATTCCGCGCGACAAGTTGATCGGCTCCACGGAGGCCTTCGACACGCACAAGGTGCGGAGCCCGGCCGCCGAAGCGCTTCAAGCCGCACTGCCTCCACTGGAGGGTCTCTATGGCGCGGCTCGGGAGGCGCTCCGCTTCGCCGAAGCGATCCGGCTGAGCTTCCAGCTCCTGCATCCGGACTGAACCCAACGGCGCCCCGAGGGGCGCCGCTCTTGAGGGCCCCTGCGGCCCCGCTGACGGGACTGGATCACCCGCCAGAAGGCGCGCCGGCGACCAATGCTCCGTCGCTGCTACGACGATGCCGGCGCGCCAATCCTTGATTTTTTGAGCAAACTCCTGGGTGCTGTCAAAAGAGAGCTGGATACCACAGCCGAACGCGTTGGCGACTGCGTAAGAAGTGACCGTCCCGGCGAAGAATAAGAAACCGCCATTCCGACTCGTGAGACGTGAACCGGGGTAGCCAGTGAAATCGGCCCAGCTCGAGCTTTGCGAACAGCAAGCTCACCATAGAGAATGCCAGGCGGCGACGATGGACTATGGACGGCTTATCTGCTTCAGTGTCTCAAAATAGGTAAAACTGAGGCGACATGTATTTCTCCATCATATTTCCGCTTGCCGATCTTCGGAACTTGCACCACGAGCGCGCCGGGCGCCTGGAACGTCCGGCATGGGGGCAAAGCGACCCGCAAGCGAAATTCGCGCGTGGCTTTGGAGAAATCCACACAAGAACCAAGTCGGGCTCGGGCTACCCTGGTGAAAACTATTATGCTGACTGCAATAATCTGATAAGGTATCCAACTCAATACTTCCTGCGGCCAATCCAAAAATTACAACGCGCCATTGTGGCATATCCTATTTACAGACGGTTCTATTTCGACGGTGAAATGTCTGGTCGTTTTGAACTTGGCTTCCGACTTAATGATGGATCCATTGATGAGGTTGCTTTTTCAGAAGGCAACGTGAAGTATAGCGCAGAAGAGCTTGCCGCCCAAATATTGCAAGAAAATGTTCGCATTGAACTTCTGGACGGAAGGAAATTCACGCAACCTTTTTCGGCGGCGGCGCCGGCACTTCGGGACGGTTGGATCCTCAGTAGCACTAAGAACGCAGCATTAAAAAGCTTCGAGTTAGAAAAAATCGGCAAGACATACGTGGGTGTCGGATCACCATTCGTTTTTATTCGATCTGGGCGAGAAACAAACCTACAGAAAGATCGACAGAGGCGCCAATTATTCGGCGATGAAAACCTCGAGATCTTCCTCAGCAGGTCCGGGACTCAAAAGCAATCATTCGACGTTGCAGCTATACCATCAGTTGCTTCACTTTCGGACGAGACGCCCAGGGAAAGATTAGCGCGATTGTTTTACACTCAAGTTCGCGTTCTTTCTTACGCTCACTCATTCTATCTCAGACAAGTCGCTTCCGGGAAGCTTTCAGGGCCCAGATCCATTGAACCCGCAATACAGGCACTGCTTGAGAGACTCTCAAGTTTGGAGCCTGTCGAAGGCAACCGAGAAGATGAATTGGCATGCCACGAAATGGCTGAAATCTTACGACGAACGGATATCAACCCTTCTCAACTCGCGACAGAAATAGATAATCTGGTAAAGCCGGGATTTTTTCGCCGCTGGTTCGGAGGTATCTTTGGCTATGCGGATCGGAAAGTTGACATAGCGGTTGAGGCCGCTGCTGCAAGCGCGACGACGCACCTTTTGAGCAGCGGCCCCTAAAATATTGGGCAGCACCGAATGCTTAGCCCGTCTATGTCGTTGGGAGCTAATGCTCCCTCGATACAAACTATAGTGCGGTTGTGACGCTGAGTCAATGCCGCCGAGAGCCCCGACTACGATTGCAGCACGAGGATTCGCCGATCATTCCGCGAACGGTAAATCTATCCTTCGTGCAGTGCGGCTTTAGGTCGAGCAGCCAACTAACCTACCGTTCGTTTACTATGCGGGTCCTGACGCTGCCCTTCGGCGACAATTTGGAGCGTCTCGTCGGAGAGCGGCCGTTGCAGGCCCTTGGCCTCGCCGAACGGCGCAGTGAGCCAGGTCTTCCATTCCTCGGGCTCGGTAAGGATCACCGGCATCGCCTTGGGATGAACGGAACCGACCACGGCGTTGGCCTCGGTTGTGAGGAAGCCGAAGAGGTCGGCTTCGACCTCGCCTTCCTTGAGCTTCCGGACGGAGGTCCAGCGGGTCCAGATCCCGGCGAAGAAGGTCAGCGGTCGATCCTCGCCGCGCGCGAACCAGACGGGGGTTCGCGACTTGTCGCGCTCGACGCGATATTCGGAGAAGCTGGTGAAGGGCACGAGGCAGCGGTGCTCCGGGCCGAGCCAGCGCCGCCAATGCGCCGAGCCGAGGTTGCGGATGTTCGTGACGCCGGGATCGGTCCTGCGGTTCTTCAGGGCGCCCTTCGGCGACGGCATGCCCCACCGCATCATCACCAGCTCCCGGCCCTCCTCGCCCATGCGGATGACGGGCGCCGACTGGTCCGGGAAGATCGCCGGTTGCGGCGCGAGGTTGCCTGTGCGGTCGGTCCAGACGCTTGCGAGCTCACGGATCGCCGACTGCCCCTTCGACAACGAATAGAGGTTGCACATCCGCCCTGCCCCTTTGCGCGACCAAGAGACCGGCGCCGAAGCCGACCTCATCACCCTGACTGTAGGAGCCCCCATGTCCCGCCGCCACCTCCTGACGCGACTATGGCTGCGCCGGCACGAGTTTCTGATCGTGCGCGCCGCCATCGTTCTGCTGCTGCTCGTGCACGCCGCGCTGCTGCTCCGCTGAACGAGACAGACGCGCCCGCGGGAGACCCGCGGGCGCTCTTCGGCCACCTGTGTGCGGGACCTCGGGTGGGCGTCCGCCGTGTCGGTTGTTCATTGCCCGAACAGGAAAGGACTCCGCCGATGCCGCTCGACAGACTGATCGACCTTCTCGCAGAAGCCGCAGTCCGCAAGCTCTCGCAGGAGCGGGAGGCAAAGGACGCAACGCCTGACGCGATGTTTCCACTCTACTCGGGATTGCGGCCATACGATGTCCTCATTCTCCTGCGACAGAAAGTTCAACGGCGCCGTGCGCGCCACAGTCCGACGACGAGACGACCATGACCACTGGCACCACCGCCCTTCTCTACCGGCGCTCGGCCCGTTCGAGCGACGTCGCAATCGGTGAGCAGCGCGGGCTCTGCACCGACTACGCCGCCGCGCGAGGCTGGCGCATCCTTGATGTCGTCGTCGACACCGGCGTCGGCGGGGTGGCGGAGCCCACGGGCCTGACGATCCTGCGGGAGCGCATCGCAAGCGGCGGGGCACAGGCCGTTATCGCGACGGATCTGGCCCGCATCTCGCGCGATCCCGAACGGGTTCAGGCCTTCGCCCGGTTCTGCCGGCAGCACGGGGCCGACTTGTGCTGCGCGACGCAGACGGTCAATCTCGACGCCATTCTGGCCCCCGCCAACGGCGCCGGCACCTTTATCGAGGCGCTCTACGACGCACGGGAGACCCATTCATGACTCAGCATTCGAGCTTCGAGCAGCCCCGCCGCGTCGCGCTCTACGCCCGCTACTCGACCGACTTGCAGAACCCGATGTCGGTCGAGGACCAGTTCCGGCAGGCTGAGCGCTACGCCCGGCAGCAGGGCTGGACGATCGTCGAGCGCTTCTCGGACAGCGCGATCAGCGGCACGGCGGCACGGACCCGGCCGGACTTCACGCGCCTGTCGGACGCGCTCCACCAGGGGACGTTCGACATCGTCCTCGCCGAGTCCCTCGACCGGATTTCCCGCGACCAGGAGCATCTGGCGGGCTTCTACAAGGCCGCGAAGACCGCGCGTGTCGAGATCCACACGGTCGGGCGCGGCAAGGTGGATGCGCTCACGCTGGGGCTCTCCTCGATGATGAGCGCCATGTTCCTCGAGGAGCTCTCGGACAAGGTGCGCCGCGGCATCGAGGGCAAGGTGCTGAAGGGCCTGAGCGGCGGCGGTCGCATTTACGGATACCGCCCCGGCACCGACGAGCGCGGCGCTCCGGTGAAGGGCACCCTGGCCATCGACGAGATCGAAGCCGCAGTCGTGCGGAGCATCTTTCGCGACTACGCCGCCGGCGTCTCGCCCATCAAGATCGCCAGCCGCCTCAACGAGGAGGGCATCCCCTCCCCGTCCGTGGGCTCGAAGCGAAAATCGTCGGGGCACTGGAAGCAGAACACGATTAACGGGAACGCCGCGCGCGGCACCGGCATCCTGAACAACGAGCTCTATATGGGGCGTCGGATCTGGAAGCGCCTCTCCTACACGAAGCACCACCAGACCGAGAAGAAGCGCTCGACGCTGAACCCCGAGAGCGAGTGGCAGGTCGTCGAGGTGCCGGAGCTCAGGATCGTCGATCAGGACCTCTGGGACGCCGTGAAGGCGCGCCAGGCGGCGCAGACGAAGCGACGGTCCAAGGTGCCCACCACCGACCGGAACCGGCTGTCCTCAAGCCAGACGCTCCGGCGCCGGAAGTATCTGCTGTCGGGGCTTCTGCACTGCGGCCTCTGCGGCGGACGGATGACCGTCGCCGGGGCCGGCAAATACAAGACCTACTACTGCGCCGACGCCAAGGAGAAGGGCCCGAGCGTCTGCACGGGCTTCCGGGGCCTGCGAGAGAGCGTCGCCCTGCCCTTGGTCCTGTCGGCCCTGCGCGCCGATCTGATGAAGCCCGAGGCCTACGCACGGTTCCGGGATCGCGTGCACCACCAGCTGAAGGCAGCACAAGGCACCGCGGAGGACACGCTGCGCCTTCACGACGCGCGGGTGCGGCAGCTGGAGGTGGAGCAACGCAATCTGGTTGCCCTGGCGAAGCAGGGGCTGGGCTCGGAGTCGCTCGTCGCCGAGCTTCAGAAGATCGATGCCGACCTCGCACGCCTCACGGCGACGCGTGGCGATATTGTTCCGCCGGATATCGAGCTGCCAGAGGGACTGCCCGAGCTCTATCAGGAGATGGTCGGGAACCTCGCGGCGAGCCTCTCCGAGGAGAGCGTTGTCGGACGCGCGGCCGACGAGCTGCATGAGCTGATCGACCGGATCGACGTCGATTGGGACGCCGAGGCGAAGGCGCATCGGCTGACGATCGAGGGCAACTTACTGGAGATGCTACGCAAATCGGCGCCGGATGAGCTCGGCGCCGTGCGTGATGGTGCGATTTTCGCGGAAGTTGGTTGCGGGAGTAGGATTTGAACCTACGACCTTCAGGTTATGAGCCTGACGAGCTACCGGACTGCTCCATCCCGCGCCAATTTGTGCTGATCATCGTACGAGAGATCAGAGTGTTCCTTACTAGGTTTGGCGGTGACTTACTCTCCCACGTCTTAGGACGCAGTACCATCAGCGCTACGGCACTTAACGGCTGGGTTCGGAATGGAGCCAGGTGTTTTGCTCGTGCTATTACCACCAAACCGAGAAAGGAACACGGGCGAGCGCCTTTGGCGCCCGCCGTGGTCATCAGATATCCAAGTCAATGAGGTGCGACTTCTGTCCAGCAGCAAGTGCCCTCAGGCTGCCTTGCTTCTACTGGATCAAATCAAGCCTATCGGACAATTAGTACCGGTCAACTGAACGCCTCACAGCGCTTACATCTCCGGCCTATCGACGTAGTGGTCTACTACGGTCCTCAGGGATACCTTGTTTTGAGGGGGGCTTCCCGCTTAGATGCCTTCAGCGGTTATCCTTTCCGATCATAGCTACCCAGCACTGCCGTTGGCACGACAACTGGTCCACCAGTGGATCGTTCACCCCGGTCCTCTCGTACTAGGGGCAACTCCTCTCAAGTATCCTACACCCACGGCAGATAGGGACCGAACTGTCTCACGACGTTCTAAACCCAGCTCACGTACCTCTTTAAACGGCGAACAGCCGTACCCTTGGGACGTGCTTCAGCCCCAGGATGAGATGAGCCGACATCGAGGTGCCAAACGGTGCCGTCGATATGGACTCTTGGGCACCATCAGCCTGTTATCCCCGGCGTACCTTTTATCCGTTGAGCGATGGCCCTTCCACTCGGGACCACCGGATCACTATGGCCGTCTTTCGACTCTGCTCGACTTGTCAGTCTTGCAGTCAGGCTGGCTTCTGCCATTGCACTCAACGAGCGATTTCCGACCGCTCTGAGCCAACCTTCGCGCGCCTCCGTTACTGTTTGGGAGGCGACCGCCCCAGTCAAACTACCCACCACACAGGGTCCCGGAACCGGATAACGGTCCGCGGTTAGACATCAAGCAAAGCAAGGGTGGTATCTCAAGGATGGCTCCACAGCGACTGGCGTCACTGCTTCAAAGCCTACCACCTATCCTGCACATGCTTGGCCTGATGCCAGTGTGAAGTTGTAGTAAAGGTGCACGGGGTCTTTCCGTCTAACCGCGGGAAGCCTGCATCTTGACAGGCAATTCAATTTCGCTGAGTCGACGTTGGAGACAGCGGGGAAGTCGTTACGCCATTCGTGCAGGTCGGAACTTACCCGACAAGGAATTTCGCTACCTTAGGACCGTTATAGTTACGGCCGCCGTTTACCGGGGCTTCAATTCAAGGCTTGCACCTCTCCTTTTAACCTTCCGGCACCGGGCAGGCGTCAGACCCTATACGTCGTCTTGCGACTTCGCAGAGCCCTGTGTTTTTAGTAAACAGTCGCCACCCCCTGGTTTGTGCCCCCAGCCAATACTTGCGTAGAAACTGGGCCTCCTTCTCGCGAACTTACGGAGGTATTTTGCCGAGTTCCTTCAACGTCGTTCTCTCAAGCGCCTTGGTATTCTCTACCAGTCCACCTGTGTCGGTTTAGGGTACGATCTTATAGTAGGGCTATTTCCAGGGACCGCTAAGCTGCCAGTTCAATCCGATAAGGACTGACAACCCTCGCAATCCGTCACCTCTACATGGCCCAGGAATATTAACCTGGTTCCCATCGACTACGCCTTTCGGCCTCGCCTTAGGGGTCGGCTTACCCTGCTCAGATTAGCTTTAAGCAGGAACCCTTGGACTTTCGGCGACAGGGTCTCTCACCCTGTTTGTCGCTACTCATGTCATCATTCTCGCTAGTGATCTCTCCACCCGATGGCTCACGCCCGGGCTTCACAGAAAACTCCGCGTCTCCAACCCGCCCCGAAGGACGGTAAGGAGACATGGAATTATGTCACACTACGCTCTGCTACCACTGCTTGCGCAGTCCTAAGCTTCGGCTCGTGGCTTGAGCCCCGTTACATCTTCGCCGCAGGACAACTTATTTAGACCAGTGAGCTGTTACGCTATCTTTAAAGGATGGCTGCTTCTAAGCCAACCTCCTGGTTGTTTTGGTCGTCCCACCTGCTTTCCCACTTAGCCACGAATTGGGGGCCTTAGCTGTAGGTCAGGGTTGTTTCCCTCTCCACGACGGACGTTAGCACCCGCCGTGTGTCTGCCATCTAGTACTCCTCGGTATTCGGAGTTTGGTTAGGATCAGTAAGCCTGTGGGGCCCCATTACCCATCCAGTGCTCTACCCCCGAGGGTATTCGGATGACGCTCTACCTAAATAGATTTCGCAGAGAACCAGCTATCTCCGAGTTTGATTGGCCTTTCACCCCTAGGCACAACTCATCCCGACCTTTTTCAACAGGTGTGGGTTCGGACCTCCAGTAAGTGTTACCTTACCTTCATCCTGGTCATGCCTAGATCACTCGGTTTCGGGTCTGATCCCACAAACTCAATCGCCCTATTAAGACTCGCTTTCGCTGCGCCTACACCTAACGGCTTAAGCTTGCTTGTGAGACCAAGTCGATGACCCATTATACAAAAGGTACGCCGTCAGCTCTCGAGGAGCCTCCGACTGATTGTAGGCGTTCGGTTTCAGGTACTGTTTCACTCCCCTCGTCGGGGTGCTTTTCACCTTTCCCTCACGGTACTGGTTCGCTATCGGTCAGTAAGGAGTACTTAGCCTTCGAGGGTGGTCCCCCGATCTTCAGACAGGATTTCACGTGTCCCGCCCTACTTAATACGTATCTCAGAGCTTCCTGTACGGGGCTGTCACCCGCTATGGCCAGACTTTCCAATCTGTTCCAGTCACTCATCGATCTCGGCTGGTCCCCGTTCGCTCGCCGCTACTAGGGGAGTATCTGTTGATTTCCTTTCCTCCGGGTACTTAGATGTTTCAGTTCCCCGGGTTTGCTCTAAAAACCCTATATATTCAGATCTTTAGTACCTGTTTCAGCCCGTTATAAGCTGCCGCGAGCGGCAATTATAACAAACTGTCAGGTGGGTTGCCCCATTCGGAGATCCATGGATCAAAGCTTATTCTCAGCTCCCCATGGCTTATCGCAGAGTATCACGTCCTTCATCGCCTCTTACTGCCA